>DASSEC010000097.1:0-3610 GCA_035696685.1 Candidatus Limnocylindria bacterium
GACCACGAGAAGCCGATGCCGGCAGCCCGCAGCCGGTCGGAGACCTGTGAGCCGTCGCGCCCGGTGTGGCTGAAGTAGTTGTAGTTGACCTCGTCCCACGCATGCCCGGCGGCAACCTTGCTGACCGCCGCATCCAGTTGCAGCGGCCCGAATCCGTAGGCCGCACGCGACCGGTTGATCAGCCACAGCGCGTAGCTCAGGGTGTCGGCGGGAGCGTTCGGCCCGCTGCGGACCGCGGCCTGTGCCTGGAGCGCGGCGCTGGCTGCACCCTGGGGCCGCGGTGCCGACTTCGTCTGGAATCGCCAGCTGACGCTGAGGCGGTTGCCATCGAGGTCTCGTGCCGCGCGGCTTAGCCGCACCTCGATGGTGTGGCCGCGGGCGAGCGCTTTCTGGAAATCGAACTCGAGGCGGGTGTGGCGCTGGTTCCAGGCGAAGGAGCCGGCCAGGCGGCGGCCACTGTCCACGTCCCGGACGTGCAGCGCGTGCCGCGTCCTGCCCGGGTTCATCGGCTCGCTGAAGCGAATGACGATCTGGCGTGCCATGACGCCGGTCGCGTGGCGGTCCGGCGTGAAGCGGACGAGCTCGGCGTCCGAGCGCGTGGTGAACGAGAACGCCACGTCGCCCGCCAGGCGATTGCCCTCGAGGTCGTGTGCCCCGACCACGCTCACCGCGTAGCGGGCGCCGGCCTTCAGCCGCTCGACGGGCATAAAGGTCAGCTCGTTGCCGGTCCAGCTGAACGTGCCGCGGACTCGGGGCTGGACATGGAAGCGCGACTCGACATCGGCGCGATCCATGGCGGCGGTGAAGCCGATGTGGATGCCGGTGTTCGAGCTTGCGTCGTTGGCGGTGTCCTCCGGCGCGTCGATGAAGGGAACGTCGCCCAGCACCGCGGACTCGTCGCCGAAGGGAATGTTGCGCGTGAGGTCGCCCACGACCTGCTGCGCATCGGCTCGCGCCGGCTCCACGAGGTGCACCCGAAAGTCGGAGATCGCGGGGGCCGTTTGCGTGGTGAACGTCATCTGCCGCGCGCGGAACAGCGGACGACCGGCGGCGTTCGTCACCGAGCCGGGGACGCTCACGACATATCGCTGGTCAGTCTGCCACCGTGCCTGCGGCGTCAGGGTAAGGCTCGTGTGCTCGTCGTTCCACGAGGCGCCGTACCCGACCGCCGGCTCGAGCGTGATGGCCGCCTCGACGGAGGCTGCGTCCATCGCCTGGGGGAACGTGATGGTGACGGGGTCGGTGGTGAGGACGCCAGTCCCCACGCTCTCGGGCAGGATCGAGATCGAGCTGGGGTTCGGCCGGGGATTCCCGGCGGCGGCATCCTGGAGGGAGACGCCCAGGGCGACGGCGAGGGCGAGGCCCGCGAGCACCAGGCGCGTTACGGCCCGGTGCTTGCGCAGGTGAGCGACGAGGCTCGGGGAGGTGGCGCGCACAGCGGCGCGAAGGCTTTGGCTCGAATGCAATAGACCGTGGACTCCTGCGGCGGATTTCACCCGTCGGGCACGACAGGCAGTTGCCGTACGGCGCGGGCAGTATAGCCATGACAAGGCCATGCCTGCTCACCGAGCCTGCCCGATGCGGCGCGCGGCCAGCGTCGGATGGAACGTCGCGCCACCGTAGGCGGTCACCAATCCACGGGCCTCGAGGAGCGTCAGCGCGCTCGCCAGGGACGACGTCGGCAGCCCCGTGACGGGCAGCAGCTCCTCGACCGAGCGCGGCTTCTCGAGCAGCCTGTAGAGGACCCGCGCTTCGGTATCCGACAGCGTCGCGACGCTGATCGGCGTCGACCGGGAGGCCAGGCCGATGCTGGTCAGCAGCCCTGCCGCAGAGGTCACGACGGCGGCGAGCTGATCGGCGATGAGGCGGTTGCAGCCGCGCGATGCGACCGAGTCGATGGGCCCGGGGACGGCATACAGCTCCCGCCCCAGCTGCACGGCGGCGGACGCGGTGAGCAGCGCGCCGGACCGGTCCGGCGCCTCGACCACCACCACGGCCTGCGCCAGGCCGGCGATGATCCGGTTGCGGCGGGCGAAATCGGGTCGGCCGATGACGTTGCCCGGTGCCACTTCGCTCAGCAATGCGCCGCCGCTGGACGCCATCCGCTCGGCCAGCTCGCGATGTCGCGGCGGGTAGATGCGGTCCAGCGGCGACGGCAGGACCGCAACGCTGCGGCCGCCCGCCTCCACCGCAGCGGCGTGAGCCTCGCCGTCGATCCCGATGGCCAGGCCGCTGACCACCGTCACGCCGGCCCTGGCCAGCTCATCGGCCAGCTCCTGCGCCACCGACCGCCCGTAGCCGGTCGCTCGTCGCGTGCCTACGATCGCCACCGCCGGTGCGGCGAACGCGGCAACGTCGCCGGACAGATATAGCACCGGCGGGCGTGGATCGGTCGTGGCCAGGGCCGGCGGGTAGTCGGGGTCGAGCGCGGTGATGACGCGGCCGCCGGCGCGTACGACATCGCCCCCGACCCGTCGAGCCACGGCCACCGGTCCGCGACGCCGCAGACGGCGCAACGCCAGGGGCGCATCCGGTACCGAGCGGGTCATGCAGTCCAGCACCGCCGGTCCCGCAAGCCACGCCGTGCGGGCCGACCCGTATCGGCGCAGGATCCGCGCGAACCCAACCGGCCCCAACCCGGGGATCAGAGACAGACTGATCCAGAACGGCCGCTCCTCCTCCGGGTCCAGCGTGCCGAGGTCGAGGTCGCGCCAACCAATGCGCAGCTCCGGGGCCTGAGCTCGCGTCCCGCTCGCCGTGTCGTCGACACGGGTGCCAACCCCTATCACGAGACCGCCTCGGGCCGGTAGTGCAGCGCCTCGTCGACGTGCTCCGAGCGGACGGCCTCGCCGCCTGCCAGGTCGGCGATGGTGCGTGCGACCGCCGCCACGCGTTGCAGCCGCCGTGGGGAGAGGCGGAACTTCGCGCCACGCCGGCGCAGGAGCGTCTCGAGAAGCGGTGCGAGTTCGATCCGCGACGCAGCCGGACCTCCGGCCCGCTCGCCGTTGGCGGCACCCTGGCGGGCAAGCTGTCTCTCCCACGCCGCGCGAATGCGGGCGGCCACCGCAGCGCTGGGTTCGGCCCCGTCCAGGTTGGCGTGGCGCGGCTCCTCCGCCGTCACCCACAGGTCGAGCCGGTCGCGCATCGGTCCGGACAGCCGCCCGGCGTAGCGACGCGCCTGTCCCTCATCGCACTGGCAGCGACGAGAGGTCGACCCGAGCCAGCCGCACGGACACGGATTGAACGCCATGATCAGGCTGAAGCGGGCCGGCATGGATAGAACGCCTTCGACCCGGGCGATCGTCACCGTGCCCGCCTCGAGTGGCTGTCGCAGCGCATCCAGTGCGTCCGCTCGAAAATGCAGCGCCTCGTCCAGGAAGAGGACCCCGCGATGGGCAAGCGATGCCTCGCCGGGCCGCACTCGAGGTCCGCCGCCAACCAGCGCCTGGGTCGAGACCGTGTGGTGTGGCGCGCGGAATGGCCGCTGCCGGATCAGCGGTCGTCGCCGGTCCAGCAGGCCCGCCGCCGAGTAGATGCGGCTCACTTCGCTGGCCTCGCGATCCTCGAGCGGAGGGAG
Source organism: Candidatus Limnocylindria bacterium (assembly GCA_035696685.1). Lineage (GTDB taxonomy): Bacteria > Chloroflexota > Limnocylindria > QHBO01 > QHBO01 > DASSCW01. The sequence continues at coordinate 3,578 of DASSEC010000097.1, forward strand.
CAGACCCTCGGCGCAGCGCGCCAGCAGCGTCTT
>DASSEC010000098.1:0-6584 GCA_035696685.1 Candidatus Limnocylindria bacterium
GAGAATGCGAACCGCCTGGGCCGCGGCGTCGCCATAGAGCTTGGCGAATTCTTTCCTGACAAATGCGTGCGCTTCCTGCGCCTGCGCCGGCGTCGCGGTTTTCCCGGTCCCGATGGCCCACACCGGCTCGTAGGCGATCACCAGCCCGCTGCCAGCAATCCGATCCACCTGTGAGATGACGGCGCGCAGCTGGCGATCGATGACCTCGGCGGTGACGCCCGCCCGGCGTTCGTCGGCTCGCTCGCCAATCGCCGCGATCGGCACCAGTCCGTGCGCGACCGCGGAGGCGACCTTCGCGGCGACGGCTGCATCGCTCTCGTTGTCGTACTGGCGACGTTCGGAATGGCCCAGGATCACGTATTGCGCCATCCCGGCCAACATGACCGGGCTGATCTCACCGGTGAAGGCGCCGCGCTCGGCGGCATGCATGGTCTGGGCTCCCACGCCCAGCTGCCCCGGCTCGGTGCTGCCGCCGCCCACGGCCTCGGCCACCGCGGCCAGGAACAACGCGGGTGGGCAGATGACGGTCCGCACCGGCTGCCCGCGCGTGCCATCCTCCACGCCACGCGCCAGCTCCACGGCCGCCTCCTGCGTGGCGGGGTTCATCTTCCAGTTGCCGACCACCAGAGGAACCCGCGGCGCCGGCACTCAGGCGCCCGCCTGCCGCGCTTCGACGGCGAGCGACACCAGCCGGCGCAGGCGGTGGTTCACCGCCGAGCGGCTGATCCCCAGGCTGCCGGCCAGCGTGTCCAGGTCGGCGTCCGGCTGCCGTCGCCGCGCCTGGGCGGTTTCGCGCAGGCCCTCCGGCAGCCGCTCCAGCTGGCCGCTCCCCGCCAGTTCGGCAATGGCGCGCAGCTGCCGGTCGGCAGCGCGCACGGTGCGGTCGACGTTTGCCTCTTCCGCGTTCACGAGGCGGTTCAGCCGGTTGCGCACGTCCCGCGCGACACGGTTCGCCTCGAAGTCGAGCAGGGCCCGGTTGGCGCCCGTTAACCGGAGCAGGGTGGCGACCTCTTCCTGGCCCTTGAGGTAGACAACGGAGCGGCCGCGTCGAGGCAGCAGCTTGCCGTGAACGTTCGCCGAGCGCAGCCGATCAAGGAGCTCGCGCGCCCGGGCCCGCTCGTGGAAGACGAACTCGACGTGGGTGCTCGCCGAACCAAGCGAGATCGAGGCGTTGAGCAGGGCGCCGCGCAGGAACGCTCGCCGATCGCAGGCCTTGGCGCTCGCCCAGCTCCAGGCCGCCGGATCGGTGGGCCCGAGGCGCACCTGGAGATGGTGCCGCGCGCCGCCGGACCGATGCCCGGCAGCGGCGGTCGGCGTGCGCTGGCCGGCGGGCATCGGCCCGGTTGCCGGCAGCCCGATCGCACCGGCCAGGTGCACCGCCACCCGCGCGGTCGCGTGGTCGAGCGTCCGCACGCCGGCGGGGTTCGCAAACAGCAGGCCGGCCAGCTCCGCGCGGCGGCAGCACGCGCGGGCGGGTTTGATGCGAGCGAGCTCGCCCTTCAGCTCGGCGGCGACCAGCATCGGCTAGGAGGCAGCGGTGGCAGTCGGGCGGCGCAGGCGACGATGGCGCACGCGCTCGGCGCGCTCTTCCTGCTGGAGGCGCATGAGGGCCGCCGCCAGCTTGGCCGAATCGTGGCGGTGGGCGTTGGTCACGTCCACGAGGTCCTCCTCGATCACCGTCACCGGCAGCTCTTCCAGCCGCCGCTCGTCCACCCGCACCGGCTCGCCCAGCCAGCCTTCCGGCCGTCGCGCACCGTGGTTGCTGTTCAGGAGCGCGTAGTCGATCAGCCCGTCGCCGATGTGGTGGAACAGCGCGTCCAGGTGCGCGGCCGCGGTGAACGCTCCCGTCTCCCCGGGTTGGGTGGCCACGTTGCAGACATAGACCCGCACCCCGGGCGCGGCCGCAACGGCGTCGCGGATGTCGCTGATCAGCATGTTCGGCAGCACGCTCGAGAAGAGGCTTCCGGGGCCGATGACGATCATGTCCGCCTCCAGGATGCGCTCCAGCGCTTCCCGGTTGCCGCGCACGTCCTGGGGCTCGATGGTCACCTGCTCGATCGGCTCTTCGGCGTGGCTGATGGCGACCTGGCCCTGCAGCCGCCGGCCGCTGGCCAGGATGGCGCCCAGGTTCAGTGGCACGCTGGTGGCCGGCAGGACCTGCCCGCGCACCGCCAGGACCCGGTTCGACTCGCGCACCGCTTCCTCGAAGTCGCCGGTGACCGCCGTCATGGCGGCGATGAACAGATTCCCGAAGGCGTGGTCGTCCAGCCCCGATCCGGGTGGGAAGCGGTACTGCATCAGCTGCGTCATCAAGGGCTCCGCATCGGCCAGTGCTGCGATGCAGTTGCGAATGTCACCCGGTGGCACGATGCCGAGCTGCTGGCGAAGCCGGCCGGACGACCCGCCGTCATCCGCGACCGCCACGATGGCGGTGATGTTCGCCGAGTAGCCCTTCAGGCCGCGGAGCAGGACGGACAGGCCCGTTCCGCCGCCGATGGCCACGATCCGGGGCCCCCGCGCGAGGTAGCGCTTGGTGTACAGCACCTCCATCACCGAGTCGCCGCGCTGCACGAACGGCGACACGATGCTGCGCATCAGCCCCCAGACGCCCACGCCGATGAGCCCCAGGCCGACGACCGCGATTACCACGCCACGGATGGTGCGGTCCAGGCCCGCGCCGGTCAGCGCGAAGACAAACGAGTCCTTCGGCAGCGTCCGATAGCCCACGACGATGAGCACGGCCGCGCCGAGCCCCAGCAGCGTGACGCCGAGCACCATCAGGAGCAGCCACCGCTTCAGGTGCATGCCGGGGTACAGCCAGCGCGGCAGCCGCAGCCTCATTGCTCGAGCTCCCGGTGGAAGATGCTGACCGTCGCGTTGTCCAGCGGTCGGAGCCGGCTGGCCAGCTCCTCCGCCAGCGCAATGGACCGATGACGACCGCCGGTGCAGCCCAGCGCGACCGTCAGCCGTCCCTTGCCCTCCGCTCGGTAGGCGGGCACGGTCAGCCTCAGCAGCTCAGCCACCAGGTCGAGGAACCGGGCTGCGGTTGGCTGGTTCAGCACGAAGTCGCGGACGGGCGGCTGCAGCCCGGACAGCGCTTTGAGGTCCGGCACGTAGTACGGATTCGTCAGGAAGCGGGCGTCGAAGACGAGGTCCGCCTCCAGCGGGATGCCGTGCTTGAAGCCGAAGGTGATGATGTCGACCTGGATCGCGCCGCTTCCCCCGGCCCGCGGCAGGACCGCGAACAGCCGCTCCTTGAGCTGGGGGATCGACAGGTCGCTGGTGTCGATGATGTCGTCGGCCAGCTGGCGGGTTGCCGCCAGGCGGCGCCGCTCCTCTGCGATCCCCGCCTGCACGCCGGCGCGCGTCTGCAGCGGGTGGCGGTGGCGCGTCTCGCTATAGCGGTTGACGAGGGCCACGTCGCTGGCCTCGAGGTAGACGAGCTGCAGCGGCACGCCACGGGCGGCCAGCGCGGCCCGGGCGCGATGGATGGCCGGCGCCGGGTCGCCCGCGCGGATGTCCAGGATCAGCGACGCCTGGCGGTAGCGCTCCGGATCGGCGTCGCGCAGGGCCAGGAACCCGTCGAGCAGCTCGGGCGGCAGGTTGTCGACCGCGTAGTAGCCCATGTCCTCGAACAGCTTCGAGGCCTGGCTCTTGCCCGCTCCCGAGAGCCCCGAGATGACCAGGACGTGCGCGGGTGCGGGATCGCCGGGGGCGGACGGCGCCGGGCGTTCGCGCCGCGCCCGTTCACGCGCCGGCTGCGTGCTTGCTCGCGCTCGTGCCATGCTCCGGTCCTGGTCGTGGGTGGCTTCGAGTATAGCCCGCGAGCTCAGCCGTTCAGGCCCGCCGAAAGGCCCATGACCGTTGCCGCAGCGCTGGTGCGCAGGGCCGCGGCGTCGTAGCCACCCTCCAGCGTCAGCGCCACGCCGGGGAGGCCCAGCCGGCGTGCCATGGCGCCGATGGCGTGCGCCACGCTGCGGTACCCCGCCTCGGTCACCTCGAGGAACGCCAACGGGTCGTCGTGGTGCGCGTCGTAGCCGGCTGACACCAGGATCGCCTCGGGGGCGAAGGCCTCCACCGCGGGCAGCAGCTGCAGCAGCCACGCCTCGGTGAACGGCACGTCGCCGCTCCCCGCGGGCAGTGGCACGTTGTGCTTGGTGCCGATGGCCGGTCCGCTCCCCCGCTCCGCGGCCGAGCCCGTCCCCGGGTAGAACGGCGACTCATGGGTCGAGGCGTAGCAGAGATCCGGGTCCGCGTCGAAGATCGCCTGCGTCCCGTCGCCGTGGTGCACGTCCCAGTCGAGGATGGCGATGCGCTGCGCCAGTCCCGCGGCGCGCAGGCCGGCGGCCGCGATTGCCACGTTGTTCAGCAGGCAGAAGCCAGCCGCGCGCTCCTCCGCGGCGTGGTGGCCCGGTGGCCTTCCCACCGCGAAGGCAACGGGCGTGCCGCCCACGACTGCCATGGCCGCCTGGTGCGTGGCACCGGCTGCGAGCCGTGCAGCCCGCATCGAATCGGGCCCTACATAGGTGTCGGCATCAATCCATCCCCCGCCGCCGTCGGCGGCCGCCTCCAGCGCCCTCACGAACCACCCCGGATGGATGCGCTCGAGCATCTCGTCACCCGCGGGCTCGACCCGTGGCCGCTCCAGCACGGCGCCAAGCGCGGTGGCGGCATCGGCCACGCCGTCGATAACCGGCGCCAGCCGCTCCGGACGCTCCGGGTGCCCGGGCGCGTGGTGAGCCAGCATCCCGTCGTCGGTCAGCAGCTGGATCGTGGGCGTGGGCGGCATCGGCTCTAGCGCCGAATCAGGCGGATGATCAGCAGCGAGCCTTCGAACAGGATGAACATCACCGACGACAGGATGAGCGGCGAAATCGGGTCGCCGCCCGGCGTCAGGACAATCGCGAAGATGACGATGGCCAGGATCGCCCAGCGCCGTCGACTGGCCACCCGACGGTAGTTCAGGACCCCCACGCGCGTGAGGCCAATCAGCACGATCGGGAATTCCAGCACCAGCCCGAAGGCCAGCATCATGGTCGTGACGAAGCCGATGTAGGCGTCGATCGTGAGGTTCGGCGTCGCGACGCCCTGCGAGAAGTCCAGCAGGAAGTTCAGCGTGTACGGGATGACGAAGTAGCCGATGACAATTCCCGTCGCGAACAGGGTGAGCGCGGCGATGATCACGGGCCATGCGTACCGCCGCTCACCCGCCGTGAGGCCCGGGGACACGAAGCGCCACAGCTGCCAGAGGATCACCGGCATGGCAATGGCGATACCCACGAAGCCCGCGATCTTCAGCTGGGCGGTCAGGGCGTCGGCGGGACCCAGGAATACGAGGTTGCGGTACCCCTCCGGCAGGCGATCTCGGAGGATCGCGAGCACCGATCGGCTGACGATGAAGCCGATGACCGCCGCCCCGAGGACGGTCAGCACGATGATGATGAGGCGGCGGCGGAGCTCCTCGAGATGCTCCACCAGGGTCATGGTCGTGTCGTTGGTCACGAGCTGTCACCGCAGGGGCGCGCCGGGCAGGCCATACCGCCGGGCCGTGCGCCGCAGGAGGTGCCGGGCCGCCGCCCGGCGGTCACGGTTGGCAGTCGCCTGCCGTCAATCGGTGTCGGTGCGTTCCGCGGCGGGCGTGGATGGCGTGGCCGGCTCCGTCGGCTTCTTGGTATCCCCGCGGATCGACTCCTCGAGGTCATTCGACGCCTTGCGGAACTCACGCACCCCGCGGCCGATGGCATTGCCGATGTCTGGCAACTTGCCAGGCCCAAAAACGATCAGGACGACCACGAGCAGGATGATGAGCTCGGGCCAGCCGATGGGTCCCATGTTCGCAGCAGATCCTCAGTTCGATGGGCGGGTTCGGCGGCTCCCGACCGCTAGGCTGGGAGTGTAGCACCGACCTCGCGCATGTCCGCGACCAACTGCCGGGCGGCGGCGGCCGCGGCCTCCCGCCAGTCGGACCCCGATGACGCCTGCGCGATCGCGCGGCTCACGGTGACCACTCCCGGCGCGAGGCTCCCGTGGCAGCTGCGCACGGCGGCGGCCACATCACCGCCCTGCGCCCCGACGCCGGGCACCAGGAAGGCCGGGCCGGGAACCGCCGTGCGCAGCGCCGCCAGCTCCCCGGGCGCCGTAGCACCGACCACCAAGCCCACCCGTGGCTCCGGCCATTGCCCCGCGACCCACTGGGCCACGCGGTGGTACAGCGGACCGTCGCCGACCGGCAGATCCTGGAACGTCCCCGCGCTCGGGTTGCTGGTGCGCGCGAGGACGTACACGAGGCGATCCTCGTACGCCATGAACGGCTCGATCGCATCCTCGCCCAGGTACGGCGAGAGCGTGACCCCATCAGCCTCCAGCAGACCGAAGATGGACGCTGCCTGTCGCTCGGCCGTTGAGCCGATGTCGCCGCGCTTCGCGTCGATGATCAGCGGCAGGTCGGCCGGCACGTCGCGGCGCAGCCGTTGCAGGGCGGCCCAGCCCGCGGCGCCGAACGCTTCGAAGAAGGCAAGGTTGACCTTCACCGCGATGGCGTGGTCGCCCGCGGCGTCGAGAATGCCGCGCGCGAACGTTTCAAC
>DASSEC010000099.1:0-14282 GCA_035696685.1 Candidatus Limnocylindria bacterium
CACCGACGTCACCCCCATCCCGCACAACGGCTGCCGCCCGCCGAAGCGGCGCCGGGTCTAGGGGAGCGTCATGGCCCGATACACCGACCCGGTCTGCCGGATCTGCCGCCGCGAGGGGCTCAAGCTCTTCCTGAAGGGCTCGCGCTGCTTCAGCCGCAAGTGCAGCTTCGAGCGGCGCAGCACGCCGCCGGGCATGAACACCCAGCGCCGCCGCAAGGTGAGCGAATTCGGCCTGCAGCTCCGCGAGAAGCAGAAGGTCCGCAAGACCTACTCGATCATGGAGAAGCAGTTCCGCAACTACTTCGAGAAGGCCTCGAAGCGCAAGGGCATGACCGGCGAGGAGCTGCTGCGCCTCCTGGAGATGCGGCTGGACAACGTCGTCTACCGCATGGGCCTGGCCCGATCACGGGCCGAGGCACGCCAGCTGGTCAGCCACGGCCATTTCACCGTGAACGGCCGCCCCACCAACATCCCCAGCTACGCGACCAAGACCGGCGACCGTATCGAGGTTCGCGAGAGCCGACGCGGTCGCGAGTACTTCAAGACCGCATCCGAAACTGTCAAAGCGGCGCAGATCCCGGAATGGGTGAGCGTTGATGCGGCCAAGCTGACGGGCTCGGTCCTCACCGAGCCGGCCCGCGAGCAGATGCCGCTGGAGTTCAACGAGCAGCTGGTCGTCGAGTTCTACTCGCGATAGCAGCCAAGGAGTCACGTACCGTTCATGATCGAACTTGAGACCACGCCGGCCCCGCGCATCGAGGAGGCGGAGGCAGAGGGCAACCTCTCCGTCTTCGAGGTCAACCCGCTCGCCGATGGCTATGGCGTCACCCTGGGCAACGCGCTGCGCCGCGTCCTGCTGAACTCGCTGGAGGGCGCAGCGGTCACCTCCATCCAGATCGCCAACGTGTTCCACGAGTTCAGCACGCTGCCGAACGTCAAGGAGGACGTGACGCAGATCGTCCTGAACGTCAAGAAACTGCGCCTGCGCTCGTTCGCGCGCCACGCGATCACGCTCAAGCTGGTGAAGCACGGTGCCGGCCCGGTCACTGCCGGCGACATCGCCGAGTCGGCCGACGTCGAGATCGTGAACCCGGAGCTCGTCCTGCTCACGCTGGACAGCGACGCCGGCTCGATCGAGATGGATCTCACCGTGGAGACCGGCGTCGGCTATCGGCCTGCGGAGCACTCCGAGGACATGCCCATCGGCATCATCCCGGTGGACGCCATCTTCTCGCCCGTGCGTCGCGTGAACTTCGTGGTCAGCGACACCCGCGTCGGGCAGATGACGAACTTCGACCGCCTGACGCTCGAGATCGAGACGGACGGCACCACCACCCCGAAGGCCGCACTGAGCCAGGCGGCGGACATCCTGGTCCGCGAGTTCAGTCGCTTCACCGACATCAGCCGCCGGCCGCTGGCCGGGGAGGAGGAGGCCGCCGCCCCGGTGGCTGCCAACCTGCTGGATGCGCCCATCGAGGAGCTGGACCTGCCGATGCGCGCGTACAACTCCCTGAAGCGCAACAACATCACCAAGATCGGCCAGGTGCTGGCGCTGTCGGACGACGAGTTCCTGCGCATGCGCAACTTCGGCCGCAAGAGCCTCGATGAGCTCAAGGAGCGCCTGGCGCTCCGCGGCTTCATCAGCCCCGACGCCGCCGGCTCCGATGCCGACGAGTCGGACCTGCCGGCGTCCGCCGAGCTGGACGAGGCGGTTGCCGCCGAGCTGGATCGCGAGGGCTAGGTCGGGTGCCACACCAGAACGCCGGACGCAGGCTGGGACGCACCAGCAGCCATCGGCTCCACATGCTCGCCAACCTCGCCGTGGCGGTGATCCGCTACGAACGGGTGAAGACCACCGAGGCCAAGGCCAAGGAGGTCCGCACGGTGGTGGATCGCATGATCACCACCGCGAAGCGAGGCGGCCTGCATGCGCGCCGGACCCTGGCCTCCGAGATGCCACACGAGCCGTTGATCGTCGACAAGCTGATGGGCGAGCTTGCCGAGAAATACGCCGACCGCGCGTCCGGGTACACCCGGATCGTGAAGATCGGGGAGCGGCTCGGTGACGCCGCGCCCATCGTCCAGATCGAGCTCGTCTGATCCAGGCGCGCCCGAGCGGGACGGACAATTACAGACGGACCCGATGCCTCCCCGAATGCAGCGATGCGCGCGGGCGGTGATCGAGTACGACGGAACCGCATTCGCCGGCTCCCAGTACCAGCCGAACGCTCGGACGGTGCAGGGGGAGCTGGAGGAGGCGCTTAACAGACTGACCGGCGAGCGGATTCGCGTTCGACTCGCCGGGCGAACCGATGCCGGGGTGCATGCCACCGGCCAGGTCGCGGCCTTCTGTCCGCCGTCCCGCTCAGACGGGGCGGCGTGGAGCTGGCCGACCCTGCAGCTACGGCTCAACGCCGTGCTGCCGGCCGACCTGGCCGTGCGCTCGCTCCGGGCGGCGCCTCGCGGATTCGATCCGCGGCGCGACGCCTCGGCCCGCGTCTACCGCTACCGGATCCGGTTGGCGGGCGACAAGCGGCCGGTCGACCGGCATCGGACGCTCGAGATCGACGACCAGCTGGACGTGGCCGCCATGCGGCGGGCCGCGGCCACGCTGCCCGGGGAGCGCGACTTCGCGGCCCTCGGCAGCGACCGGCACGGTCGGACGGTTCGGCGCCTGACGGAGGTGCGGATCGTGCAGCGCGGCTCGCTGGTCGAGGTGCGCGTCACGGCCAACGCCTTCCTGCGCCGGATGGTGCGCAGCATCGTTGCGCTGCTGATCGAGGCGGGCCGTGGACGGCTCGACCCAGCGGCGGTGGAGCCGATGCTCGCGGCAGGCGGACGAGCCCTCAGCGGGCGTGCGGCGCCGGCCAGGGGCCTGACCCTCGAGCGGGTCATCTATGCGAATACGAGGCGGGCCCGGTCATCGGCCCCGCGCAACCGGCAAGGCAACGTGAAGATCGGAAAGAGCGGCAAACGTGAAGACCTACGCAGTCAGGGCGAACGAGATCGAGCGGCAGTGGTGGGTGGTTGACGCCAGCGACCAGACGCTTGGTCGGCTTGCGACGCGAGTCGCCACGTTGCTCGAGGGCAAGCACAAGCCCATGTACTCGCCACACCTCGACACCGGCGACCACGTCGTGGTCGTCAACGCCGGCAAGGTGCGCGTGACCGGCAACAAGTTGGTGCAGAAGCGCTACTACCGGCATTCCGGCTACCCCGGGGGCCTGAAGGAGGAGAGCTTGCAGGCGCTCCTGGTTCGGAAGCCCGAGCTCGTCATCGAGCGCGCAGTGAAGGGCATGCTGCCGCAGAACCGTCTGGGGCGGGCCATGTTCAAGAAGCTGAAGGTCTACAGCGGGGCCGAGCACCCGCACCAGGCACAGCAGCCGCAGGCTGCGGAGCTCTAGGAGCCGATACGAACTCATGAGCACGAGCTACATCTACGGGACCGGACGCCGCAAGACCTCGGTGGCGCGGGTTCGCCTGCTGCCGGGTGACGGCAGCATCGTGGTCAATGGCAAGGACGTGGGCGACTACTTCGGCGGCACCGCCGCCGCTGGCAGCCTGCGCCTGCCGTTCCGCGTGACCGAGACCGAGGGGCGCTACTCCGCGTCGATCCTGGTCGCTGGTGGCGGCTACTCCGGCCAGGCTGGCGCCATCCGGCACGGGATCGCGCGCGCCCTGGTCAGCGCCCACCCTGACGCACGCCGCGCGCTGCGCGACGCGGGCCTGCTGACGCGCGACCCACGGGCCAAGGAGCGCAAGAAGTACGGCCTGAAGCGGGCCCGCAAGGCGCCGCAGTACACCAAGCGTTGATCTGAAGGGCCCCGGCTGAATGGCTGGGGCCCTTGTATCATCGAACGGCCGTGCTGGACGCGATCAGCGACTTCCTGGGTTCCTTCCTACGCAGTGGCTGGACGGCGCTGCTGGACATCGCGCTGGTCGCGGTCATCATCTACTGGGTCTTCATCCTGATCCGCGGCACTCGCGCCGTGCGCATCGTGATTGGCCTCTCCATCCTGTACCTCGTCTACCTGGTGGCGGCCGCCGCCCATCTGCAGCTGCTGTCGACCCTCCTGCAGACCGGCGCCGTGGTGGGCCTGTTCGCGATCGTGGTCGTGTTCCAGCCAGAGCTGCGGCGTGCCCTGGAGCAGATCGGCCGCTTCGGGTCGGTGGACCGCTTCTTCGTATCGAGCGACGTGTCGCAGGCGGAGCGCATCGCGCGCGAGGTCAGCCGCGCCGCCCGCCTGCTGGCAGGCTCGCGCAACGGGGCGCTGATGGTGGTCGAGCGCGAGACGGGGCTGCACGACCTGGCCTCCGACACGGGCGTCCCGCTCAATGCCGATCTGCGCGCCGAGCTGCTGGCGACGATCTTCTACCACGGCACCGCGCTGCACGACGGAGCGGTGATCATCTCCGGCGAGCGCGTGCTGGCAGCGGCGGTCCTGCTGCCGCTCTCGCAGAACGTGCTCGACAGTGAGCACTACGGCACCCGGCATCGGGCGGCCATTGGCATCAGCGAGCAGACCGACGCGATCGTGGTGGTCGTGAGCGAAGAGACCGGGTCCATCAGCCTGGTCCAGCGCGGCCGGATCGAGCGCAACCTGACCGAGGAGCAGCTGCGCCGCCGGATCTTCAACCTCATCCGGCCGCAGGCGCCACGCCAGCGCGTCCCGCTGCTGCGCCGCACGATCGAGGGCCGCTGGCAGATCGGCCGCGAACCGCAGCCGGAGCCCCCCATCGACCCCGACGCCCGGGTCGTGCCGCCGGCCGCGCCGCGCGACGCCGGAGCGCAGATCGCCCCAGCCGATCGACGGCGCTAGATGAGCTGGCTGCTGCGCAACTGGCATCTCAAGCTGGCCGCGGTGGGGTTGGCCACGATCCTGTACACCGGGTTTGTCTACTCCGGATCGTTCAGCGACCAGGACTTCCCCGGACTGCCGATCCAGGCGGTGAACCAACCCGACGGGGCATACCCGCTGACCCAGTCGCTGGGCACCGTGAGCGTGCAGTACCGACTGGCGGCGAGCGCAGACCGGGTGACCGACGAGTCGTTCTCCGTCACCGTCGACCTGGCGACCTACGACATGGCCCGCGCGCCCCAGCCGCAGGCCCTGGCCGTGCACGTGGACTCGCTGCAGGACGGCGTCGAGGTCCTGAGCTTCACGCCCGCCACGGCGGCGGTGGCACTGGACCGGATCGCGCAGCGGTCCGTGCGCGTGGAAGTGGAGACCGGGCTTGTGCCCGACGGTCTGGCGATTGACACGCCACGCCTCAGCGCGGACACCGTGACCGCCAGTGGACCACAGAGCCAGCTGGGGCGCGTCGCGCGGGCCGTGGCGCGCGTCCAGGTATTCGAGTCGGGCATCGACGTTCGCCAGCCACAGGTCAACCTGGTGCCGGTCGACGTGGACGGCCGTGAGGTGCAGGCGGTCGAGCTGACCCCGGCCACCGTCAGCGTCGAGATCGACGTGCGCGCCGTGGAAACGACCAAGACGGTGCCCATCCGTCCCGTGCTCAGCGGGACGCCGGCCGGAGGCAGCGAGGTGACCTCGGTGACCGTTGACCCCGCGGTGGTGACGATCTTCGGCATGCCGCAGGCACTGGAGAGCGTGGATGAGGTCGCCACCCGGCCGATCTCGATCGCCGGCGCGAGCCAAACCCTGAAGCGCGACGCAGAGCTGGTCATGCCGGACGGGACCCGTACCAGCCAGGGCGAGGATGCCCCGGTGGTGACCATTGCCATCGAGCCTGCCATTGCCACACGCACGCTGGTGGTGGGGGTCGACTGCCGCAACGCACCGAATGGCAGCACCTGCCTGCCGCAGCAATCCCAGCTGGCGCTGACGGTCCGCGGGCGGGCCAACCTGCTGGCCGGTCTCGATCCGGCCGACGTCACGCCGATCCTCGACGCCTCGGGCCTGGGTCCGGGCCAGCATCGGCTCACGCCAACGGTCTCGCTGCCCAACGGCGTGTCCCTGGTCTCGATCTCGCCGGGATCCGTGACTGTCGTGATCCAGGCGCCCGCCACGCCGTCGCCCTGATGGGGCGGCTCTTCGGCACGGATGGGATCCGGGGTACCGCCAACGTCGACCTGACCGCGACCCTGGCCTATGACCTCGGCCGCGCCGTTGGCCACCTGTTGGACGGGAATGGGCGGAGCGTGGTGGTCGGGCAGGACCCCCGGCGCTCCGGCGACATGCTGGTTGCCGCGCTCAGCGCCGGCCTCACGGCAGTGGGCGCGGACGCGGTGCAGCTGGGCGTGGTCACCACCCCATGCCTCGCCTACGTGGCGGCCACCGGGGACCACGCCGCGGGCGTGATGGTCTCGGCATCCCACAACCCGCCGGCCGACAACGGGCTGAAGGTGCTGTCCGGCGGCCGCAAGGTCGATGACGAGGTCGAGGACGAGCTGGAGCACCTGATCTTCCAGGCGGAGTCGCTGCCGGGCCGGCCGAGCGCGGAGCTGGGCCGTGTCGTCCGGGACGCAACCTCCGTCGAGCGTTACGCGAACCATCTCGCCGAGGCAGCGGGAGACGCGCTGGCGGGCCTGCGCATCGGCCTCGACTGCGCCAATGGCTCTGCATCCGCCATCGCGCCGGGGCTGTTCGCGCGGCTCGGAGCCCAGGTGACCGCCATCAATGCTGAGCCCGATGGCTCGAACATCAACGTGGACTCCGGATCGACCCATCCGACCGGCCTGGCGCGATTGGTCGTGGAGCAGGGCCTGGACATGGGGTTCGCGTTCGACGGCGATGCGGATCGGCTGATCGCCGTCGACGGCACGGGCGGCATCGTCGATGGTGACGCGGTGATGGGCATCTGCGCGCTGCAGATGCTCCGGCAGGGCACGCTGCGCAACGCGACCCTGGTGGCGACCGTCATGAGCAACGGCGGCTTGCAGCGCGCGATCGAGGCCGCCGGCGGCCGGATGCTGCGCACGCCCGTCGGCGACCGGCACGTGCTGGAGGCCATGGAGCGGGCCGATGCCTCGCTCGGCGGCGAGCAGTCCGGCCACGTCATCTTCCGCGATTGCGCCACCACCGGAGACGGGATGCTGACCGCCATCGAGCTGGTGAAGGCCGTGCGCGCCGAGGGCGGCCCGACCCTCGCCGAGCTGACTGCCCGAATTCCGAGGCTGCCGCAGGTGATGATAAACTCGGCCGTCCGCCACAAGGATTCGTGGCAGCTGGACCCGGCGTTCGCCGCCGCGGTGTCCGATGCGGAGTCGAGGCTCGGATCGCAGGGCCGCATCCTGGTCCGGCCGTCGGGGACGGAACCCTGGCTGCGGATCATGGTCGAGGGCGAGCGGCTGGAAGACATCGACGAGATTGCGCACGCGCTGGATGCCCTTGCGCAGGCGCGCCTGAACTAGGGAAAGGAGGCGCTCGTGTGCGGCATCGTCGGCTACGTCGGACCGCGTGACGCGGCGCCCATCCTGCTCGAAGGGCTGCGTCGACTCGAGTATCGGGGCTACGACTCAGCCGGGATCGCGCTGCTGACAGAGGCGGGCGACGTCTTCGTCGAGAAGAAGGCCGGCAAGCTCAGCAACCTGACCGACGAGCTCAACGGCGGGGCGCCCGCCGGCCATCCGGGCATCGCGCACACGCGCTGGGCGACCCACGGTCGACCGAACGACGTCAACGCCCATCCCCACACCGACTGCAGCGGAAAGCTGGCGCTGATCCACAACGGGATCATCGAGAACTACCGCGAGCTGAAGGACCGGCTGCTGGCCGAAGGCCATCGGTTCACCTCGGAGACTGACACCGAAGTGCTCGCGCACCTGATCGAGTCGCGCTACGACGGCGACCTGGTGGAGGCCGTGCGGAAGTCGCTGGCCGAGGTGCGCGGCGCATATGCCATCGTCGTCATGCACCACGACCACCCCGATCGGATCGTGGGGGCTCGCATGAACGTGCCGCTCATCGTGGGCCTGGGAAACGGCGAGGGATTCCTGGCCAGCGACGTGCCGGCCATCCTGGAGCACACCAAGAACGTGGTGATCCTGAACGAGGGCGACATCGCCGAGGTCACCGCCGACGGCGTGCGAATCCTGCAGCTGGACGGGGAGCAGGTGGAGCGTGACGTCACCCGCATCAAGTGGGGCATCGAGGCCGCCGAGAAGGGCGGCTTCCCGCATTTCACGCTCAAGGAGATCTACGAGCAGCCCCATGCCATCCAGGAGGCGCTCCGCGGTCGGGTCGACCCCGACGGCACGGTCACGCTGCCGGAGCTTGGCGAGATCGAGGATCGGCTCATCGCAGCCGAGCGGGTCTACGTGGTGGGCTGCGGCACGGCGCGCATCGCGGCGGACGTGGGGGCGCACGTCATCCAGGAGTGGGCCGGACTGCCCGCCGTCTCGCAGATCGGCAGCGAGATGCGCTACTCGCCACCGCCCATCGACGAGCGGACACTGGTCATCAGCGTCAGCCAGTCCGGTGAGACGGCCGATACGCTTGCGCCCACCAGGCTGGCCGATGAGCGGGGCGCCACGATCGTGGTGGTCACCAACGTGGTTGGCAGCGCCCTCACCCGCGACGCCGACGCGGTCTGCTACCTGCAGGCTGGCCCGGAGGTGGCGGTGGCGTCCACCAAGGCCTTCGTCACCCAGGTCGTGGTGCTGCAGCTCATCGCCCTGCGGCTGGCGCAGCTGCGCGGCAGGCTGAGCGCGAAGCGCGTCGGCTCATACGGGAAGGCGATGCGCGAGCTGCCACGGCTGGCGGCGGAGGCGCTCAAGCTCGGCCCGCAGGTCAAGAAGCTTGCCCTACGCTGGAGCCGGGTTCGCAATGTCATGTACATCGGCCGTGGGCTCGGCTTCCCGGTCGCCATGGAGGGAGCGCTGAAGCTCAAGGAGCTCAGCTACGTCCACGCCGAGGGATATGCGGCCGGAGAGCTCAAGCATGGCCCGATCGCGCTGCTCGACCGCGACACGCCGCTGGTGGCGGTCGCCACTGCCAGCGCCACCTACGAGAAGGTCATAAGCAACATCGCGGAGGTCAGGGCTCGCGAGGCGCCGGTGGTCGCGGTGGCGACCGAGGGCGACGAGGAGATCACCCGCTACGCCCAGGACGTGCTCTACGTTCCCGAGACCCTGGAGCAGCTGATGCCGGTGATTGCTGTGCTCCCGCTGCAGCTGCTCGCCTACGAGGTGGCCGTGGCGCGCGGCGCGGACGTGGACCAGCCGCGCAACCTGGCGAAGTCAGTCACCGTCGAGTAGCCACCAGCCCATGAGCCGGCACGAGATCGGCGTCGACCTGGTTGATATCGACCGGATCGTGGCCGTGCTGGGCCGCTTCCCGAACCGCTTTCGGGACCGGGTCCTCACCGAGGCCGAGGCCCGCTACTGCGGCCGCAAGGTCGAGCGCATCGCCGGGCGCTGGGCCGCGAAGGAGGCCATCAGCAAGGTGCTGGGGCTCGGCGTCCGCGGCGTTGGCTGGCGCGAGATCGAGGTCCTTCCCAACTGGGCCGGGGCGCCACAGGTGCGCCTGCACGCCCGCGCCGCAGCGCGTGCCGCGGCACTGGGGCTCGAGGACGTGACCGTCTCGATCTCGCACGAGCGCAAGATGGCGGTCGCGGTCGCGATCGCCCACGTCGGCGAGGGCTGACCGCGGTGGCCGACTACACCGGGCTCACCCAGCAATGGGTTGCGCGGCGGCTGCCCGCGCGCGACCCGGAGGCGCACAAGGGTACGTTCGGACGCGTGCTCGTCGTGGCCGGCTCGCTCGAATATGCCGGGGCGGCGCTGCTGGCCGGCCTGGGCGCGGGGCGCTCCGGCGCGGGCCTGGTGTGCCTGGCTACCCCCGAATCCGTTGGCGTGCAGCTGCTGGGCGTGGTGCCGGAACTGACCGCCATGCTCCTCGCCGAGGAGGCGCCCGGACTCATCGGCCCCGCCGGCTGGCGCCGCGTGGGGACCGAGGCGTCCGGGTATGACGCGGTGGTGGTGGGTCCGGGCCTGGGCCGTCACCCGGCGACCCAGCGCCGGGTGCGCAGCTTCATCGCGGAGCTTCGACAGCCGGTGGTGATCGATGCCGACGCCCTGAACGCGCTGGCCGCCGACGAGCGCTGGTGGCGCAGCGTGACGGCGCCCGCGGTGCTCACCCCGCACCCGGTGGAGTTCCAGCGACTCCTGCACCAGCCCGCCGATGCGGCGCCGGCGGACGACGCCGCGCGCCTGGAGGCAGCCCGCCGAGCCGCCCTGTCGTGGTCCAAGACGGTGGTACTGAAGGGCGCTCGCACCGTGGTGGCGTCGGAGGAGGGAGAGCTGGTCCGCTCGGACGTGGCCACGCCCAGCCTCGCCACGGCCGGCAGCGGCGACGTGCTGGCGGGGTCGATCGGCGCGTTCCTGGCGGCCGGCTGCGCACCACTCGATGCCGCCGGATGCGGCGTCGCCGCGCATGGCGCCGCCGGCCTGCTGGCGGAGGATCGCATCGGCTCGGCGGGCGTGCTCGCGCGTGACATCGCAGCGCTGCTGCCCGACGGCATCCGCCAGCTGCGTGGCTCCGCGCGGTGAGCGGCACGGCGCCGAGGAGCTCGCACCGAGCCTGGGTCGAGGTCGATCACGACGCCCTGCGGCACAACCTGGGCGTCCTGCGCGACATGGCCGGAGCCGGTAAGCAGGTGATCGCGGTGGTGAAGGCCAACGCCTACGGCCATGGGGCCGTGGAGGTCAGCCGGACCCTGCTGGCCGCCAACGTCGAGCGCCTGGCGGTCGCCACCCTTGATGAGGGTTTGGCGTTACGCGCGGCCGGGATCACGGCGCCGCTGCTGATCCTGTGGGCTCTGGGCGAGCCGGAGGCCGGGCAGGCGGTGGCAGCCGACCTGGAGGCCATGATCCAGGACGCACGCGGTGTGGACCTCCTCGAGCAGGCGGCGGCGGAGGCCGGCCGGCGCGCATCGGTTCACCTCAAGGTCGATACCGGCCTGGGCCGGCAGGGAGCGGCGCCGTCAGAGACGCTGGCGCTGGCAGGCCGCATCGCCCGCAGCCGCCACCTCGCGCTGGCGGGCACGTTCAGCCACCTTGCCGTGCCGGGCGAGGACGACGCTTATACCGACGTGCAACTCCTCCGCCTGGCGCAAACGCTCGACGCCATGCGATCCGCGGGCATCGATCCCGGGCTGGTGCATGTCTCGGCGACGGCGAGCATCCTGGCTGGCGCGGCCACGTTCGCCGATGCGGTCCGCCCCGGGCTGGGGCTGTATGGCCTCCAGCCGGCGTGGGTCATCGACCGCGCGCCGCTGCAGCCCGCCCTCTCCCTCAGGGCGCGCGCGGTCCGCATCTTCGACCTGGCCGCCGGCGAGGGGATCGGCTACGGCCTGCGGTTCCGCGCGCAGCGTGCCACCCGCATCGCGACCCTGGGCATCGGCTACGGCGACGGGTGGCCGCGGCAGCATGCCAACAACGGCCGCGCGCTCGTCCACGGCCGTGTGGTGCCGATGGTCGGCGCCATCAGCATGGACGGCCTGACCGTCGATCTGGGCGAGGTCGATGATGTAACCTACGCCGACGAGTTCGTCCTCATCGGCGAGCAGATGGGAGCGCGCATCACCGCCGACGAGGTCGCACAGGAGCGTCGCACCATCAACTATGAAGTGACGACCGCCCTGCGCGGCAGGCTCCCTCGCCTCCATCGCGGAGCGTAGGCCCGCCGTTTCGGGCGGACGAGCAGGCAAAATGGCGGTCCCGATCGAGATCGACGTCTGGCAGGGAGAGGTGGCCGAGCTCGAGGTCGACGCGATCATCGTGCCGGCCAACGAGAGCCTCTTCATGACCGGCCCGCTGGCCCGGTCGGTGAAGCGGACCGCTGGCGATGCGGTGGAGCTCGAAGCGGTGCGCCAGGGTCCCGTCGAGCCTGGGTCTGCCGTGGTGACCGGCGGTGGCAACCTCGCCACGCCATACCTGATCCACGCGGTCGCGGTGGGGCATGAGCTGCGCGATGATCCGGCCTGCCTGATGGCGGCCCTTGGTGCCGCGTTCGACATCGCCGCGCGGCTGTCGTTGGGGCGCCTGGCGATGACGCCCATTGGCCTGGAACGCGGCGTCTTCGACGCCGAAACGGCCGCGGCGCACCTGGCCGAGGTGATCGAAGATCGATCGCACCGCGGCGACGCCCTGCCGACGTCGCTGGTGATTGCCGTCTCGGGCCCCGAGGAAGCGGCCGCGTACCGCGCGGCCACCGAGGCATTGCGGACCGCCTCCCGATGAGGGACGAGCGCACCGCAGCGCTCGCCACCGAGCTGCGGCGCCGGGGGCTGGATGCGCCGGCTTTGCTCCTCCTGCACGCCCACCGGCCGCTGCGCCCGCTGCTCGGCAATCTGGCGGTGTTCCTCTCCCCGCTGACGCGACCGGTGCAGAGCCGCGCACTGCAAGCCGTCTCCGACGGCCTGGCAAGCGACGACGGCTATGACCGGCTGATCAGGGAGCTCGAGGCAAACGAGGAGCGCGGCTGATGGACCTGGGGCGCCTCGTCGGCGATCTGCTGTCCTTCGTGGGCGGGCTGGTGGGGGACTCGTCCCTCCGCCTGGGGCCGCTGCCGACCCTCGCCCTGCTGGCCGTGCTGCTCGTCCTGCTGTCGCTGGTCGCCCGGCCGTCGACCCGCTGGATGGTGCGGGACCTCGGGCACCTGGCGGCCGTGGGTCGGGCCATGGCGCTTGCCGCCGAGGCGGGAGGCGAAGCCGCGTTCTCGCTCGGGACGGCGGGCGTCGCCCGAGCCGTGACGGCATCCGAGCGCCTGCAGACCCTCGCGGCGCTCCCGATCCTGGGCCACGTCGCGCGCGCAGCGGCGCGCGCCGGCGTACCGCTGCGGGTGACCGCCAATGACGTGGTCGCCGTGCACCTGGCCGAAGGAACGCTGGGTGAGGCGCATCGCCTGACCGAGACCGAGGAACGCCGTCTGCGCTCACGCGCCGAGTTCACCGGGGAGGGACGGGCGGTGCCGGCAGCCGCCGCCTTGGGCGAGCTGGCGGCTCCCGCGGCGGCGTTCGCCGACGGTGGCGTGGGCGAGGAATCGCTCCTCATGCTCGACGGGGTGGCGACCGGCGCCGCCTGGACGAGCTTTGGGACCGCCACCGTTTCCCAGGTCGCGTCGGTCCTGCTCAGCGGCGAGGGAACCCTGGTGGGCCCGGAGCTGTACCAGGCCCCGAGCGACCTGCGGGCGGCCGGGCACGCGCGCGTGGGCGTCCTGGCCGCCAACCGCTTGCTCTTCGCCGCGGTGGCCGTGATCGTGGTGGGCAGCCTGGCCACCCTGGTCGGCGGCGTCGACCTGGCCGCCGCGCTGGCGGGCCGCTGACGGCGATGCGCCGATCGCTGCCGACCGCGCTGGTCGTGGTGGTGGGGCTGCTGCTGCTCCTCGACTTCGTCGTCATCAATCCGACGCTGGCGGGCGCGTCGGACGCGCTACTGGAGCTCATCGTGCTGCTGGCAGCGGCCGCCGCCGTGGCCGGCGGGATCGCGCTGGTGGTGCATCACGCTCGCAACGTGATCCAGCGGGGCGATGACGTCCCGGGCTCGCTGGTCCTGCTGGGGGGCCTGGGAGTCATGCTGGCCGCCGGCCTGTACCCCGGATCCGAAGGTGCTGGCGATCCGACCGTTCGGTGGCTGGTGGCGGCGCTGCTGGCGCCGCTCGTCGCCGCGCTGTTTGCGATGCTGTTCGTGTTCCTGTTGCGGGCCACCGGCCGCGGGCTGCAGCTCCGCCCACGCCAGACCGCGGTGATGCTGGCCGCGGCGACGCTGGTGGTCATTTTCCTGCTGCCCATCGGCGGCTCATTGGGAAGCTGGCTGGCCGCGGCCGCGGGCTGGACCCAGGACGTGGCGATAGCCGGGGTGTTTCGGGGACTGCTGATCGGGGTGGCCGTGCTCACCGCGGTGCAGGCGGCGCGGATCCTGCTGGCGGTCGACGGGGCCGATGACTGAGCCCGCGCCCGGTCCGGCGAACGATCCCTCCGAGTCCGAGGAGATCGTCGACGAGCTGACGCCCGATCGCGCAGACGCGCCGCGATTGCCCCGCGGCCGTCGCCTGGGCGGCCAGTCCATCGGCTGGTTGGTGCTGCTGGCGCTCATCGTGGCGGGAGTGCTCATCGGTCAGTCGGTCGAACGCGGTGCAGGCCTGATGGCCAACCCGAACACGGCGGCGGCGGATGCCGTCCACGCCGCGATCACCGCCCTTCCGCCGTCTTCGCTGGTCCTGGTGGCGATGGATGGCGACCTGGGCACCTATCCCGAGATCCGGGCAACGACGCGCATCGCGCTCCACGACCTGCTGACCCGCGGCGCCTCGCTCGCCTTC
>DASSEC010000100.1:0-6707 GCA_035696685.1 Candidatus Limnocylindria bacterium
CAGGCGCTTGGTGCCGATCCGGCACGGGACCGCCTTGCCACAGGCCTCGCGGCTCGACCAGTCCAGGAAGAAGCGGGCCGTGTCGACCATGCAGGTCGCGGTGTCCGTGACGAGCACCTGCCCCAGGCCGATGCCTGCGCCCTTCGCGCGCAGCGGCTCGATGTCATAGGGCGTTCGGATCTCGTCCGCCGAGAGGGTGCCACCGCCGGCGCCGCCGACGAACACGGCCTTGACCGTTCCCACCGGACCGCCCGCCAGGTCGATGACCTCGCGCAGTGGCGTGCCCAGCGGAACCTCCAGCAGGCCGGGTTCGCCGACGCGGCCGTAGATGCTGACCAGCTTGGTGCCCGGCGTCGCCTGGCTGCCGACGCTGGCGAATGCCTCGGCCGAGTGCGAAAGGATCCATGCCGCGTGCGCCACCGTCTCCGCGTTCTGCACCGTGGTCGGCGCGCCGCCGAGCCCGCGCTCGGTGGGGTAGGGCGGCCGGATGATGGGCATGCCGCGGTCGCCCGCGAGCGCGGCGAGGAGCGCCGTCTCCTCGCCAGCGACCAGCGCTCCGGATCCCTCCCAGACGGTGGCCTCGCAGCTGAAGTCGGTGCCAAGGATCAGGTAGCCGGCCAGCCGTGCCGCCTCGGCCTCTTCCACGGCGGCGCGCAACCGGGTGATGGCCGCCGTCCAGTCGCGGCGAACGGCCAGGATGGCCTCCGAGGCGCCGGTGGCGAAGGCCGCAATGAGCGCCCCCTCCAGGATGAGATGCGGGTCGCCCTCGGCCAGGGCGCGGTCACCCAGCGCCGTGGGATCGGCGCCCATCAGATTGACGACCACCACCTTGCGGCCGCCGGCCGCCGCGCGCGCCGCGCGCCACTTGTCGGCGGTCGGGTAGCCACCGCCTCCCCGGCCCCGCAGCCCAGCGGCGGCGACCTCCTTGATGACTCCTTCGGCGCCCAGGTGCGCCACCGCACGCTCCAGGCCGGCGTAGCCGCCGTGCTCACGGTAGGAGGCCAGGCTGTTGGGATCGATGCGGCCAATGCCTGCCAGCAGGCGCTGCTCGCCGCGCGGCAGGACGCGGATCTGGGCGGAGAGGCCCGGCCCGTCGGCGACGCTCATCGGCTCAGGCCCACCGGCTCAGCTTGCGCCCGCGCCGGCTGAGGAGGCCTCGACCGCACTGCGCCGGCGCTCCTGCACCAGGTGTCGCGCCTGGTCCGCATTGACCGGCCCGAACACCAGGGTGTCGATGCGGATCGCCGGTGCCATGGCCCCGGCTGCCACCTCGGGGCTCGTCTCCAGCGTAAAGGCGCCGTCCTCCGTGGATTCACCCGGCGAGATGCCCAGCTCGTCCTGCAGGGCGCCGAGCAGGTCGCCGCCTCCAGCGAAACGACAGGCGGCGCAGCTGCACACGGTGATGACGTGGCCCTCCGCCGGCAGCAGCCGGAAGCCGCCAAGCCCGGCGGCGCCGAAGATCTGCGCCCAATGGATGGTCATGCGGTCGCTGATGATGCGCAGGGCGCGCTCCGGCAGGTAGCCGTAACGCTCCTGCACGGCGCTGAAGATGGCAACCAGCGATTCGGGCCGCGCGCCGAATCCGGCAACGACGGACGAGACCCATGGCTCGTCAACGGCCTCCTCCCAGCGAACCGCGTTGCGCATGGGTCGCGCGGGCTGGCCTGCACGCCGCCAGGCGTTCGGGTCCTTACGCTCGTCGTAGATCTCCGGCATGCCGTAGCGGATGCGGTTGCCCTGCGAATCGAAGCCGCTCATGTCGATGGCCTCGACCGGGCAGACCTGCGCGCACTGGAAGCAGACCTCGCACTTGTGCTCGCCGAACGGGTCGTAGATGAGGTCCAGCCGGCCGCGCCAGCGCTCCGGCATCTGCGGGCGCTCCTCGGGGTATTGGCGCGTGACCTTGGGCGTCCAGAAGTTCTTCAGGGTCACCCACATGCCCTTGGCGATGCCGCCGCCCGGGATCATGGCCATCGGCTCAGCCTCCCACCGGCTTCAGGTTGAAGACCAGCACGATGGCGGCCGTCAGGAACAGGTTCACCAGCGCCAGCGGCAGCAGCCACTTCCAGGCCATGCCCATCAGCTGGTCAACGCGGACGCGCGGCAGCGTCGTGCGCATCCAAACCGCCACGAACACGAAGAAGTAGGTCTTGGCCAGGAAGATGATGGCGCCGAGCACGGTCCCGATGAACCCGCCCGGCAGCGTGAAGAAGGGCGGCAACCAGCCGCCGAAGAACAGCGTGACGACGATGCTGCTCATGATGAACAGCGCCACGTACTCGGCGAAGAAGAAGAAGCCGAAGCGCATGCCGGAGTACTCGGTCGCGAAGCCCGCCACGATCTCGGAGTCGGCCTCGACCATGTCGAATGGCGTGCGGTTGATCTCGGCGGTGGCCGCGATGAAGAAGATGGGGAACGCCCAGAACTGCCAGAAGAAGCCCCAGCCGTTGATCCGCTGCCACTCCACGATTCCGGTGAAGCTGAGGCTGCCGGTGAGCACCACCAGGCCCACGATCGACAGCGTCAGCGGGATCTCGTAGCTGACCATCTGGGCCGCGCTGCGCAGGCCGCCCAGCAGCGAGTACTTGTTGTACGAGGCCCAGCCGGCGACCAGCAGGCCCACCACGGACAGGCCCAGCACGGCGAAGAAGTAGACGACGCTGATCTGGGAATCGATCGCCACCAGCCCGGGCGCGAAGGGGATGACCAGCATGCTCATGGCGGCGGCCATGAACACCATCCAGGGCGCCATGGTGAAGGTGGGCCGGTCGGCCTGGTCGGGCGTGGTGTCCTCCTTGGCCAGCACCTTGAAGCCGTGGATGGTGCTCTGGAACACGCCGCGCGGGCCTACCCGGTTCGGCCCGAAGCGCAGCTGCATCTGGGCGATCACCTTCAGCTCGATCTGGATGACGATGAACGCCGTCGGCACGGTCAGCAGCAGCAGCAGGGTCGTCGACAGCAGGAAGCGGCCGATGCCCAGCAGCAGCGTCCCGACGTCCATCTACTTGTCGACCCCGCCCATGATCGGGTCCAGGCTGGCCATGACCGCCATCGTATCGGCGATCAGGTGGCCGGGCATCAGCACGGGCATCACCTGCAGCGTGATGTAGGAGGGGTCGCGCATGCGGAACCGATACGGGTTCGGGCCACCGTCGCTGATGGCATACACCGAGTAGAAGCCGCGCGGTGACTCCACGGCCCCGAAGGCGCGGCCAGGCTTGGGGCGGATGATGCCCGGCACCTGGGCCTGCACCGGCCCGTGCGGCATCTTGTCGACGATCTGGTCGATGAGGTGCAGGCTCTGCTTGATCTCGGCGACGCGCTGCAGGTAGCGGGCGTAGCTGTCGCCGCCCGGCTGGGTGACGACGTCGAACTCCAGGTCGTTGTAGATCGAGTAGGGATGCGCCTTGCGTACGTCGAACGGCACGCCGCTGGCGCGCAGGTTTGGACCTGACACGCCCAGGGCGATCGCACGTTCGGCGGAGAGCACGCCCAGGCCCTTGGTGCGCTGCACGAAGATCTCGTTCTGGGTGATCAGCTCCTCGTTGTCGCCGATGCTCTTGGCCTGGTTGACGCGCCAATGTGAGAGCCGGTTGATGAACTCGTCGTTCACGTCCCAGTTCACGCCGCCAACGCGGAAGAAGTTGAACAGCATCCGCTGGCCGGAGATGGCGGACAGCAGGTCCACCGTCTCGTCGCGGTTGATGAAGCTGTACAGGATCGGCGTGATGCCACCCATGTCGAGTGCCAGGAAGCCCATCATCAGCGCGTGGCTGAACACCCGGTTCAGCTCCACCACCAGCGCGCGGATGTACTCGGCCCGCGGTGGCGCCTTGATGCCGTACAGCTTCTCGAAGGCGATGGCCGGCGCGTGCTCGTTGTGCATGGCCGACATGTAGTCCATGGGGTCGACGTAGGTCAGCACCGTGGTGTAGGTCGCGTTCTCGCACAGCTTCTCGATGCCGCGGTGCAGGTAGCCCAGCACCACGTCGAGATCGGTGACCATCTCGCTGCGGATCTTCACCACCAGCCGCATCACGCCGTGGGTCGACGGATGCTGCGGCCCCATGTTCAGGAGCATCTCGCCCTCCTCGAGCGAGTACATCTCCTTCTCGCGCTCGGTCTGGGGCGGCCGGTCGGGCACGCCCACCGTCTCGAAGCCGGCGAACTCCGGCTGCCGAGCGGCGGACGGGCGAGCGCCGCCGAAGGCCGCGGCCAGCCGCTCCTCCTCCAGCCGATCCAGCTCGATCGGGTCCGGGATGCGGGTCTCGGGATCCGTGGCGGTCATGGCGCGGCGTCCTCGGAGGTGAGGTCCTCCCGGAAGCGAGCCAGGTCCCACGTCTCGGGCCGCTCCAGCGGGTTCACGCCGGCAGCCGGGGAGTCTGCCGCGTCATCGGGCAGGATGAAGTCCTTGCGCTGCGGGAAGCTGCGGTAGTCGGGCGACATGTAGATCCGACGCAGGTCGCGGTTGCCGTCGAAGACGATGCCCATCATGTCGTACATCTCGCGCTCATGAAACATGGCGCCTTCCCACAGCCCGGTGATGGTGGGAATGTGCGGGTTGGCGCGGTCGACGCGGCAGCGGAGACGCAGCCAGGCCGGGTGCAGGTCGGAGTAGAGGTGGTAGACGACCTCGAAGTGCTCCTTCGTCCCGTAGTCGACCGCCGCGGCGTCAGCCAGCCACCAGAAGCGAAGCTCCTCGTCGTCGCGGAAGGCGCGCAGCAGCTCTACGTTGCGGGCACCATCGGCCTGGACCTCGACCGTGTCCTCGTCGGTCCAGAGCGTGGCGGCCAGCTCGGGGAAGCGGTCGGTCAGCGCGCGAACCAGCGCACCCGCCGCGACCGGTGCGGTCAGCGCACGTCTCCTTCCCAGGCCAGCCGCTGCGGACCGCGGTCGACGTAGGTCGGCCACTGGCCGCGGCGCTGCTTCACCAGCTCCTGCAGCTTGATCAGGCCGTAGATGAGACCCTCGGGGCGCGGCGGGCAGCCGGGCACGTAGACGTCCACCGGCATGACCCGGTCGACGCCCTGCACCACCGAGTAGCTGCGCTTGAAGCGGCCGCCCGACGTCGTGCAGGTGCCCATCGCCACGCACCACTTCGGCTCGGGCATCTGTTCCCAGAGCCGGACCAGCGGGCCGGCCATCTTGGTCGTCAACGTGCCGGCCACGATCAGCACGTCCGCCTGCCGCGGGCTGGCGCGGAACGGGAACATGCCGAAGCGATCAACGTCGTTCTTGGCGGTCGCGGTGCTCATCATTTCGATGGCGCAGCAGGAGAGGCCGGACAGCAGCGGCCAGAGCGAGTTGGCGCGGATCAGGTCCAGCAGCCAGTCGGCCTTGGTCGGGATGACCTCCAGCAGGCCGTGGAATCCGCCACGCGGGTGCTCCTCCATGCCGAATTCGCGCAGCAGCTCGTCATCGCCGGCCTGGTCCGGGATGATGATCGGCGGCGCGGCCGTGCCCGAGCCAGTGCCAGCGACATCGCCGGCCGTGAGGCCCTTTTCGGCCGGATCGGGTGTGGTCATCGCCATCTGAGGTCTCCCTTCCGCCAGGCGTACAGCTCGCCGAACATGAGAATGGCAAGGAAGAGGCCAATCACGATCATCCCGGGCACCGCCACCGCGCGGACGGTGATCGCCCACAGGTAGACGAAGATGATCTCCACGTCGAACGACACGAACAGCAGCGCATACAGGTAGAACGCCAGGCCGAACCGCGACCAGGTGTCACCGATGGTGTCGATGCCGCTCTCGTACGGCAGACCCTTCTGCGGGCGCGAGCGACGGTGCGTGATCAGCCACGAGAACAGGATCGTGCCGAAGACGAACGTCGTGGCGGCGAACCCGAACCCAAGGACGTAGATCAAGCCGGTCTGATCCATGTCAGCTCCGCGTCAGCCCTCTTCCGATGTTGCCCTGGCGTCGGCGAGACACCCGGCAGACGTTCACGCTTTCGAGATGCGCCGCAGATGCTGCTCTGGGCGCAGGAACAGTCTACCAATCCCGTGCTCGCCCGACCGGTCGCTGCCCAGGTTCGGCCGATGGAGGTCCGCCGCCATGAAGCCGTTTCGGCCCTTATCGGCCCTGCCAGGCGGTGTCGACCAGGATGCGTAGTCCATCGCTGACCAGGGCATGCCCGCCCAGCAGGAACGGGACCGATGCCTCCGCCGTGGCCGCCACGAGCTCCCCCAGCCAGCCGCCGCCGGCCCGAGCGCGGTCCAGGAAGTCCGATGCGAACCGCTCCTCCTCGCCGGGCCATGCGGCAGCATCCGCCGAGCCGGCCAACGCCGCCATCAGCACGCGTGAGTCCAGGATCACCGCGTCGCCCAGCGAGGCGAGCTGGGCGACCAGGTCCGCGGCGCCCAGGCGCGCCAGCCAGCCGGCCAGCAGCGATCGCGGCACGCCGTCGCGCGCCGAGCGCATCCCGCGTTCCTCGATGAAGCAGCGGACGCGGCAGGCCGACTCGGTCTCGAGGTACGCCCAAGCGCTCGACGGGATGCGGCCCGCCACCACCAGTTGGGCGTCACGGCTGCGGATGACGTCGCCCAGTGCCTCGAGCTGGGGCACGGCCAGCTCACCGCCGCCGGGGAGGCGCGCCATCTCCAGGAAGGCGGTCACGACCCCGTCCAGGACCCGCGTCTCCGGCAGGCGAGTGGCGAGGCGCAGCAGCGCCAGGTCCAGGGGCGTGTCCACGTCGAACCGCGACCA
>DASSEC010000101.1:0-2420 GCA_035696685.1 Candidatus Limnocylindria bacterium
CAGCACCAGGCCGCTCGTCGGCGGCTGTCCGGCCAGCTCGAAGGCCTGGGCGCTCGCCACTCGCGCATGGTCCGCACCGGAGCTTCGCAGCGCATCGGCCAGCAGGCCGGCCACGACCATTGCGGCGTGCTCGCTGGTTCCGCAGCCGGTGGTGATAATCGGCTCGCCCGCCTCGACGGCCGCGCGCAGGTCCGCTGCCAGTCGGCTCACGGCCGGGTCGTCGCCCAGGCGGCGGGCGATTCGCTCGGCCAGCGCGGGCTCCGCGGCGATCATCTCGGTCATGGCATAGGGCGGCCCGTCACGCAGCGCCGGCATGCTGGAGGCTTCCCATGGATCGGGCGCGTCGGGAAGCGGCGCAAGCGGGTCGAACGGCATGGCGCCGATCCTACGCGCCAACTATCCTCGCCCGCATGTCGCCCTCGAGCCTGCCGATCCCTGGTGGGGCACCGAAGGCCGGCTTCGAAGCGCCCGCAGTTGCCGATCCCACCCTGATCAGCGTCCTCGACTACGAGCGCCGTGCTGCCGACAGCCTCTCCGAGCAGGCGCTGGCCTACTACGTCGGCGGGTCCGATGACGAGCGGACGCTGCACGACAACCGGGCGGCCTTCGCCCGTCGCCGCTTCCTGCCGCGCGTCATGACGGACACGTCGCGGGTCGACCTGGGCGTCCGGGTGCTCGGGCGCGACTGGCCGCTCCCGTTGTTCACCTGCCCCACCGCGCTGCACCGCCTGGCCCACCCGGATGGCGAGCTGGCGACCGCCAGGGCAGCCGCGGCCCGCGGCGTCACCCTGACGCTGTCCACGTCGGCCAGCACCGACATGGCCGAGGTCGCGGCGGTGGGCGGCCCGCGCTGGTTCCAGGTCTACCTGCTGGCCGATCCCGGCGCACGCCGCGCGCTGATCGAGCGCGTGGCTGAGACCGGCTACGAGGCGATGGTGATGACCGCGGACCTGCAGCGGCTCGGCCATCGCGAGCGCGACATCCGCGTCGGCTTCGAGCTGCCCTTCGACGTCACTGTCCCGAACGTGGCGGTGGCCGCGGAGAGCTCGCTCGATGCGGCGGCCGACCAGAGCTTCGTGGAGACGCTTGGCTGGTCGGACCTGGAGTGGCTGGCGGGGTTCGGCCTGCCGGTCATCGTGAAGGGCATCCTGCATCCCGCTGACGCTGTGCGCGCGTTCGAGCATGGTGCGGCCGCCGTCCAGGTCAGCAACCACGGTGGGCGGCAGCTGGACGGGGCCATCGCCAGCCTGGATGCGCTGCCCGCGGTGGTGGACGCTGTCGGCGAACGGGGCCCCGTGCTGTTCGACGGCGGCGTGCGACGTGGCTCGGACGTGATGATGGCGCTGGCCCTGGGTGCGACGGCGGTCGGCATCGGCCGGCCCATCCTGTGGGGCCTGGCGGTCGATGGCGAGGCCGGCGTCGGCCAGGTGCTGGACATCCTGGCCGGCGAGCTGGAGAACGCGATGGCGCTGGCCGGCGCCGCGCGAGTGAGCGACCTGACGCCGGAGCTGGTCGTCTAGCGGTCGCCCTCGCGGTCAGCCATCGGGACCCGGACGCCGCGCTCCCGCGCGACCGCCAGCGCCCGCTCGTAGCCGGCGTCCGCGTGGCGGATGACGCCCATGCCCGGGTCCGTCGTCAGGACGCGTTCCAGGCGCGCGGCAGCTTCGGGCGTGCCGTCGGCAACGATCACCATCCCGGCGTGCAGGCTGTACCCGATGCCCACGCCGCCACCGTGATGGAAGCTCACCCAGGTGGCGCCGGCGGCCGTGTTCAGCAGGGCGTTCAGGATCGGCCAGTCGGCGATGGCGTCGGAGCCGTCGGCCATGCCCTCGGTCTCGCGATACGGGCTGGCGACGGAGCCCGCGTCCAGGTGGTCGCGGCCAATGACGATCGGGGCGGCCAGCTCCCCTGACGCCACCATCTCGTTGATCCGCAGCCCGGCCCGCGCCCGCTCCCCGTAGCCCAGCCAGCAGATCCGGGCCGGCAGGCCCTGGAACGGCACCTTCTGCTCGGCCAGGCGCAGCCATCGGTGCAGGCTGGCATCCTCCGGGAACAGCTCCATCAGGGCGGCGTCGGTCTTGAGGATGTCGTCCGGTTCGCCCGACAGCGCCGCCCAGCGGAAGGGGCCCTTGCCCTCGCAGAACAGCGGGCGGATGAAGGCCGGCACGAAGCCGGGGAAGTCGAACGCGTTCTCCACGCCTGCTTCCCTGGCGAAGCTGCGAATGTTGTTGCCGTAGTCGAAGACCACCGAGCCCGATGCCTGGAAGGCGAGCATCGCCCGCACATGTTCAGCCATGGACGCCATGGAGCGATGGACGTACTCGTCCGGGTCGCGCTCGCGCAGCTCGCGTGCTTCTGCCAGGCCGATGCCGCCCGGCACGTAGCCGCCCAGCGGGTCGTGGGCGCTGGTCTGGTCCGTG
>DASSEC010000102.1:0-2580 GCA_035696685.1 Candidatus Limnocylindria bacterium
CCTCCTCGGGCGACCAAGCGAGCAGCGCTCCTCGCCGCACCCGCGCATCCGCATCAGCGAGGTAGCCGTTCAGACCGGCGAGCAGCGCTTCGGGCCGCCGACGGAACACCCCGTCGGCCCAGTGCGGTGCGTCGGGGCCGCCCAGCCGGGCCAGGAGGACCGGTACCAGCGCCGTGATGTTCGCCCCGGCCACCAGGGCCGCGGCGGCGCGGAGCCGCTCGTCCCCGTCGAGATCCTCCCCGGTGGATGGGGCGGTCAGGATGAGGCGCAGATGGCTCGTGACCGGGCCGGCGGGATCGAGCCGCAGCTCCTCGCCCCAGGCCCGGGTGATCGGCTCGGCGTCGGCATGCAGATCGAGCACCACGCCGATCGCGAGGAGCAGGGCGTCCTGCAGATTGCGCTCGCGCACCAGACGGAACCGCGCCAGCATCGGGGCGAGCGACTCCGGATCGGCCAGGCGCTGCAGCGCGAGCACCGCCGGCTCGGCCACGATGGAGTCGGGGACCAGCTCGGCCAGCGGCCCGACCGCTACCGGGTCGCCGATGGCCCCGAGGGCGTCGATGGCCGCGAGCTGCAGCCAGATCTCGCCCCGGAGCAGGGTGAGAAGCTCGGGCACGGCCTCCCGGCTCCGAAGCCGCCCCAGGGCCTCGATCGCCGACTGGGCGATGTTGAGCTGCGGGTGGCGGATCAGTGGCAGCACCGCCGGCGCCGCCGCGGGGTCGCCGATGCGGGCCAGGATCTGGAGCGCGAACATCACCACGTCTTCGTCGGCCAGGCCGAGCATCGCCTCGAGGTGAGGCAGCGCATAGGGCCCCTGGCACTCCAGCGCGGCGAGGGCCGCATTCCGCCGGACCGCGTCCACTCCGTCCGCCACCATCGCGCCGAGGACGGCGGGCTCCACGTATCGGGCGGCGAGCCGGATCGCCCGCTCACGCACCGCAGGCGACTCGTCCTCCAACGCGCCCAGAATGGCCGGCTCCCGGGTCGCGTCGTCGCCCAGCGCCTCGAGGGCGGCGAGTCGCTGCGATACGGTCGGGGTTCCGTTCGGCGCCATCCGCCCTCCTAGATCGTGAACTGCTCGACCTGGGACCGCAGCGAGTCGGACTCGCTGGCCAGGTTCTTGGCCGCGGCATTCATCTGCTCCACCGCCGCGAGGTTCTGCCGGGAGACCATGGCGATCGCCTCGACCGCCTTCACCACCATCTCCCCGCCCCGCTTCTGCTCCCCCACGGCCTCGGACATCTGGTGGGTCAGATGGTTCATCTTCTGGGCCGCGACGCTGATCTCCTGGGCACCGCAGGCATTCTCCCGCACCGCCCCGGCGATCTGGCGGGCCAGCGCCTCCATCTGATTCACCGTCTGCAGCACCTCCCGCGCGTCGGCCGCCTGCTCGTCCGCGGCGCGGGCCGCCTCGGCCACCAGCGAGGAGGTCTTGCCGATCGACTCCACGATCCCGGCCAGCACCTGCTCCATCAGCCCCACCGCGTGGCGGGTGTCCTTCTGCACCGAGTCGATCACCCCGCCGATCTCCTGGGTGGCCTGCACCGACCGCTCGGCCAGGCGGCGGACTTCGTCGGCCACGACGGCGAAGCCCTTCCCCGCATCGCCCGCGCGGGCGGCCTCGATCGCCGCGTTCAAGGCGAGCAGGTTGGTCTGGTCGGCGATCTCCTCGATGACCTTGACGATCTTCCCGATCTCGTCGGACCGCTCGCCGATGGTGGTGATGGAGATCTGAAGCCGCTCGCCGTTCTGGCGGGTGTCGCTCACCGAGCGGCGGCTCACCTCATCCACCGTGTGCATCCGCCCCGCGATCTGGCCCACGCTGCCGATCATCTCGCCCAGGGTGCCGGTGGCGGTCTCGACCGCGCGCAGCAGCACCTCGCCGTTCTGGGCGGTCTGGGTGAGGGTGACGCTCATCTGCTGGATCGAGGCCGAGGTCTGGTCCACGTTGGCGGCGAGCGCCTCGGCGTTCCGGGCCAGGTGCTGCATCTGGGAGGCGATCTCCACCATGGTGCTGGAGGTCTCCTCGGTGGAGCTCGACTGGGCCTCGGCGCCACGGGCCATCTGGGTGGTGCTGGCGGAGATCTCCTCGGCGCTGGTGGCCACGGTGCGGGACGAAGTCGAGATTTGCCCCACGATGCCCCGCAGGTTCTTCACCATCTGCCGCATCGAGTGCTCCAGCCAGCCGATCTCGTCGCGCGACTGGCTCCGGATGTCGGCGGTCAGGTCCCCCTTGGAGACCTGCTCCGCCAGGATGCCCAGGTTGGTGAGCGGGTCGGCGATGAGCCGGGCGAGCAGGAGCGCCAGGCCGACGCCGAGGATCGCGGTCACCCCCATCACCAGGAGCAGGCTCATCCGCGCGTCGCCGTAGATCTGGTCCGCCGCGGATGTGGGCATGGTGCCCTGCACGATCTGGGCGGAGGCCACGTTCATCCGGTCCAAGCCGCGCAGCGCGAGCCAGCCCAGCATCGCGGTGCAGGCGAGCACGCCGCAGAAGCCGGTCAGGATCTTCCGCCGGATGGTCCAGTCCTTGATCGTCTGTTCGATCCGTCCCGCCATTCTCGTGTCCCCGGTATGAGT
>DASSEC010000103.1:0-17437 GCA_035696685.1 Candidatus Limnocylindria bacterium
TGGTCGAGAACATGTCGGGCTTCATCTGCCCGGATTGCGGCCACGAGCACGACATCTTCGGGTCGGGCGGCGGGACCACCATCGCCCGCGAGCTCGAGCTCGAGGTGCTCGGCCGCATCCCAATCGAGCCGGGCGTGCGAGCAGGCGGCGACGCCGGCGTGCCGATCACCTCGGCCCAGCACCCGGCCGCGGACGAGTCCGCTGCCGCGGCGGCGCTTCGCGAGCTCGCGCGGACCGTCGCGGGTCGAATCAGCGTGATCGCGGCCCCCTTCGCGACGGCCACCGCCTAGCCCGGAAGGACCACCAACCCGGGTCCACCATCGGCCCGAACGTACTGTACGCAGGGGGTGCCCTCCCCGACATCCCGTGGTTAGACTCCGCGCATGCGGATCGCCGTGATCTCCGACCTGCATGCGAACCTGCCCGCCCTGCGCGCCGTGATCGAGGATGTCACCGCCATCGGCTGCGACGCCGTGTGGTGCGCGGGGGACCTGGTCGGACGCGGGCCGCACCCCAACGAGGTCGTCGACGAGATCCGTCGCCTGGCGATCCCGTGCGTGCAGGGAAACTGGGACGAGGCCGTCGGCATGGGTCGTGAGGTGACCGGCAGCATCTGGCCGTCACCCGAGGCCGAGGCCGATGGCTATACCTCGCTGGCCTGGACGGCCGCGCGGCTGTCCGATGAGAACACCTCCTGGCTGCGCCAGCTGCCCGCCACGCTCCGGATGGAGGTGGAGGGTCGTACGGCGCTGCTCTTCCACGGCACGCCGCTCAAGCAGAACGAATACCTCTGGGAGGAACGCCCGTCGCGCTACTTCGCGCGGATCGCCAGTGATGAGGGCGACGATGTGTTCTGCTTCGGCCATACCCACCAGACCTTCCACCGCGTGCTGGCCTCCGCCCACTTCATCGGCGCCGGATCGGTGGGCTGTGGCGGCGAGGGCGATCCCAAGGCCCGGTACGCGGTGCTCTACATGACGGAGTCCGACGTGGTGGTGGGCTTCCGTGGCGTCGACTACGACCACGCTGCCGTGGCGCGTGACATGGCCGCTGCCGGGATGCCGATGGAGCTGCTGACGGTGCCGCCCGTGGCCCACCCGCTCGTCGACCCCGGCACGCTTCCTGTCGCCCCGCTCGAGGCCCAGGCCGGAGCCTAGGCTCTTGGCGGATTTGCCGGCCCGCGCTAAGCCGCTCGCGACTCCCGCTCGTACGGCTGGCCATCAGCGGCCGGCGCCACGCTCCGCCCGACCACGCCCGCGAGCACGATGATGGTGATGAGGTACGGCAACGCGCTGTAGAACTGGAACGGCAGGTTGGACAGCACGTCGCCCAGCGGGGGATCGGGCGTCGCGAACTGAATGGACCGCTGGAGGCCGATGGAGGTGGTGAACAGCAGCGCTGCGCCAAAGGCGCCGACGGGCGTCCAGCGGCCGAAGATCAGCGCCGCCAGGGCGATGAACCCGCGGCCGGCGGTCATGTCGCCCTGGAACGAGTTCCCGAACTCGATGGTCAGGTAGGCCCCGGCCAGCCCGGCAAAGACCCCGCCCAGGATGACGTTTCGGTAGCGCAGGCGGATAACGTCGATCCCCACCGTCTCGGCTGCCTTGGGGTGCTCACCCACGGCCCGCGTGCGAAGGCCCCAGCGTGACCGGTAGAGGAGCACCTGCAGGACGATGACGCTGATGAACGTGAGGAGGCCGATAGGGCCAACCCCCAGGAATGCCTTGAACAGCCAGCCGATGACCGGCAGATCCGTCAGCAGGTGGGGGACGCGCCACTTGTCGAAGGTGCCCGCCGACGGTGGCGAATGCTGGCTGATCAGGAGGTTCAGATAGCCGGTGATGGCGGCGGCGAAGATATTGATGATGGTGCCGCTGATGATCTGGTCGGCCCGCACGCTGATCGAGAGCCAGGCGTGGACCGCCGATACCAGCATGGCGGCTGCGATGGCTGCGAGGAGGCCGATGAGCAGCGGCAGCGTGATGCCCAGCACCCCGAAGTCGACGTCGGGCACGATCTGGCCGGCGATCGAGGCCGACCACCAGGCCACGAAGGCGGCGGTGAGCATCATGCCTTCGATGCCGATATTCACCACGCCCGACCGCTCGTTCATGAAACCGCACATCGCACCCAATGCGATGGGGATGGCCGCCGCCACGATCACGCTAGAGAAGCCGGGCAGCTCGGTGATGAAGTAGGCGACGAACTGGATGATCAGCCCGATGATCGGGATGCTGTACAGCGCGTCCACGGTCAGCGGCTCGTCTGCTCGCCGTAGGAGCGGCTGATCGTCTCGAGCTCCGTGCCGACGCCGGTGCCGGCCGTTCGCACGCGGAGCAGCCTGCGCACCACGAGCTCAGCGGCCAGGAAGAAGAGGATGACCGCCTGGAGCACGCCGACGAGCTGGACCGGCACCTCCGCCTGGGCCTGCATCAGCCCGGCGCCGGCGTGCATGGCTCCGAAGAGCAGCGCCGCGAAGAGGATCCCGACGGGATGCGCGCGGCCGAGGAGAGCGACGGCGATGCCGTCGAACCCCACGGTCGTCCCGTAGCTGGCCGGCATGTAGCCGACCTCGCCCAGGATCTGCGTCGCCCCCGCCAGTCCTGCCAGCAGCCCGCAGAGCGAGAGGGTGAGCGTCGTGAGCCAGCGCGGGTGCATGCCGGCGTAGCGCGCCGCATCCGGGTTGGCCCCGACGGTCCTGATCTCGAAGCCCGTCGTGCTGCGGTAGAGGAGCCACCAGGCGAGCGGGACGACCAGGGCGGCCAGCACCAGGCCCAGGTGGCCATTGCGGCCGATGAGCACCGGCAGCAGGTTCCCGATGTCGTCGGTGCGGTCGAAGGTGACCTCTGGCCCTGTGCCGCGCAGCGGCCCGCCGATGACGAACGACACGAGCTGGACGGCGACGAAGTTCAGCATGATCGTCGTCACCACCTCGTGGGCCCCGGTGAAGGCCTTGAGGAAGCCGGGAACGAAGCCCCAGGCCAGGCCGCCGGCCATGCCGGCCAGCAGCGACAGCGGGATCGCCACCAACGGTGAGGCGCCGCCCAGGCCGATGGCGGCGGCGGTCGCCGCCAGCGCCCCCACCAGGAACTGTCCCTGGCCCCCGATGTTGAACAATCCACCCTTGAAGCCGATGCCGACCGCCAGGCCAGCGAAGACCAGGGGAGTGGCGTTGACGAGGGTATTCACCAGGGCGTTGACCGAGCCGAAGGACCCGATGGCGAGCGAGCGGTAGGCCTTGAGGGGCAGCAGTGGATCCCAGCCGTTGATCAGCGGGCTGGAGAGGAAGATGACGATCGCGCCCAGCACGAGCGCGAGGAGGATGGAGATCGCCGGCAGCAGCATCACGGCGCGGGCCCGCTTCAGCCAGGAGCCCATGGTCGATGGGGCCGCCGCGCGCTCGGTCACGACGCCTCCTCCAGCGTCTGTGGCTGGACTCCCGACTCGCGGCCGCCGGTGGCCATCAGCAGGCCCACGTCCTCCTTGTCGGCGCTACGACCGTCAACGACCGCGACGATCCGGCCGCCGAACATGACGCCGATGCGGTCCGACATCTCCAGCACTTCGTCCAGCTCGGCCGAGACCAGGAGCGTGGCGATCCCCGTGTCACGCTTGGCAATGGCCTGGCGATGGATGAACTCGATGCTGCCGACGTCCAGGCCGCGGGTCGGCTGGTCGAGGACGAGGAGCTTCAGGTCGCCCTCGAACTCGCGGGCCACCACGACCTTCTGCTGGTTGCCACCCGACAGCGTGCCGGCCGTGACATCGGCCGACGGGGTCCGGATGTCGTACTTGCCGATCGCGTCATTGGCGTAGCTCTCGATGGCCTCGTCGTCGCGGCGCAGGCCGCGGGCATACGGAGCGTGGTAGTAGTCGTTCAGCACCAGGTTGTCGGTCAGGGGGAAGCTCAGCACCATCCCGAAGCGGTGCCGGTCACCCGGCACGAAGCCCACGCCGAGGCGGTGCAGCTGCCGCGGCGAGGCGTGCGTGATGTCTCGGCCGCCGAGCGTGATCTTGCCGCCGGCCGAGTGACGGAGGCCGACGATCGCCTCGACCAGCTCGTCCTGCCCATTGCCGGCCACGCCGGCGATGCCGAATATCTCGCCGGCGCGCACTTCGAAGCTGACGTCGTGCACCACCTCGTTGCCGCGATCGTCCTTCACCGACAGGTTGGCCACGGCAAGCATCGGCTCGGCGGGATGGCTCTCGCCGCGATCGACCGTGAGCTCGACCTCGCGGCCGACCATCAGCTCGGCAAGGTCCTCCTCGTTCGTGTGATCGGGGATCCGGCTGCCGACCACCTTGCCGCGGCGGATGACGGTGATGCGATCGGCGACCTCGAGGACCTCGTACAGCTTGTGGCTGATAAAGATGATCGCGTAGCCCTCCGCTCGCAGCTTGCGAAGGACGCCGAAGATCTCCTTGGTCTCCTGCGGCGTGAGCACGGCCGTTGGCTCGTCGAGCACGAGCAGCCGCGCGTTGCGGTACAGCGCCTTCAGGATCTCGACGCGCTGCTGCCAGCCCACGGAGAGTGAGCCGACGGGCTTGTCCGGGTCGATCTTCCAGCCGAAGCGGTCACCCAGCTCGCGGATGCGCCGATGCGACGCGCCGCGGTCCACGAAGATCGGCCCCGCCATGGGCTCCTCGCCGAGCAGGATGTTGTCCGCCACTGACAGGACCGGCACGAGCATGAAGTGCTGGTGGACCATGCTGATCCCGCGCTGGATGGCGTCGTGCGGGCTGGTGATGTCCACCGCCTTGCCGTCGATCAGGATGTCGCCGGCGTCGGGCACGGCCAGCCCGTAGAGGATGTTCATCAGCGTGCTCTTGCCGGCGCCGTTCTCGCCGAGGAGCGCGTGGATCTCGCCGTCGCGGACCTGCAGGTCGATGGCGTCGTTGGCGAGCACGCCGGGATAGCGCTTGGTGATGCCGCGCATCTCGAGCACCGGCGGGCGGCTCCCGCCCGGCGCCGAGGTCTCGTCCGGTGTCACGTCGGCCACGTTGCCACCACCCTGGAATACGCGAGCGGACCGGCCCGACGGACCGGCCCGCTCAATCGGTTGCTGAGGGGTGACCTGGAGCTCAACGAGAGCTCAGGTGCCCTTGTCCTCCTTGCCCGCGTAGCACTTGTTCGTCGGCTTGCACGGGTCGATGTCGCCCGAAGCCATGCCGTCGAACGCATCCTGGACCTTGGTCTTGATGTCATCGGTGATGACATTGCCGTCGAACTGGTAGTAGGACGCAACGCCGACGCCGTCGTTATCGGCGCCATAGAACACGTTGCCCTTCCGGGCTGAGCCACCAGCGAAGGCGATGATGCCCTCCTGGACGCCCTTGGTCAGGTGCTTCTCGGCGCTGGTGACGATGCACTCCGCCTGGTCATGGGTCGACAGCCACTGATCGACGTCCACGCCGATCCCGTAGATGCCGGCCTCTTCCACCGACTGCAGGATCCCGTTACCGGTCTTGCCGGCGACCTGGAACATGACGTCCACGTCATCGTTCTGGGAGAGGAACTGGTCGGCGAACTGCTTGCCAGTGGTTGGGTCGTTGAACGCCACCGACAGGTCGTTCGAGACGTACTTCAGGTCGACCTGAACGGTGTCATCGACGCTGTGGGCCCCGTTCTCGTAGCCGCGCATGTAGTTCACGACTGGCGGGATGGTGCCGGAGCCGCCGATGGCGGCGATGTGCTTCGACTGGCTGATGCTGGCGGCGACGATGCCGGCCAGGTATCCGGCCTGTGCCTCGTTGAAGACGAGGCTCTCGTAGTTGGCCAATCCTGCCCCGGCCACCGGGTCGGTGCCGGCCTGGAACTGGTCGACGCCGATGAAGTGGATGTCCGGGTTGGCCTTGGCCGCCTTCAAGGTGGCGGCGCCGATGGCGAAGCCGACGGTGACGATCAGGTCGAACTTGTCATCGACCAGGGTCTGGATGTTCTTGGCGTAGTCCGCCGAGTTCTGGGTGACGATGGCCCGCGGCTCAGCCGCGCCGACAGCCGCCGCGCCCTGCTTGGCGCCGAGGTAGCTGTACTCGTTGAAGTTCTTGTCGTCGAGCGTGCCGACGTCAGTCACGACGCCGATCTTGGCGTCGCTGGTGCCGCTGGCTGCCGGTGGCGATGGTTGGGTTCCGGTCAGGTCGCCGACCGTCCGGCAGAGGCCTGCGCCCTGGTCGATGGGCGTCCCGGCCGCCGCGCTGGCCGCCGCGCTGCCGCTCGGGGAGCCGCTGCTTCCCGTCGTGCACGCCGAGATCAGCATCGTGACAGCGAGCAAGGTGCCGATACCTGCGTACCGTCGCTGCATCCGCATGGGTACTCCTTTATCCCTCAATCCGGGGAATCATCGCTTGCCGGTGCGGGCGACGCACGGGCACAGCCGGCCTGGGCATGACGCCGGCCGAATCGGGCGCATGATACTTCGCCGTCAATGCTCGCCTCAAGGAATTTCGCGGGCAGGTCTGACCGTATGATCGGCCGATGGAGGGCACCCGAATCCCACTGCCTGCCCTGGTCATCTTCGACCTGGATGGCGTGGTCTACCGCGGTGATGCGCCCATCGCCGGCGCGGCCGAGCTGGTTGCCGCCTTCCACGCCGCGGGCAGCGCGGTCCGCTTCGCCACGAACAATTCGATGGCGACGCGCGAGGCCTATGTCGAGCGGCTCGGGCGGCAGGGGATCGAGACCAACCAGGACGAGATCGTCACCTCGACCTGGGCGACGATCCAGCATCTCCGCGCCCACCAGCCGGCGGTTCATCGCGTCATGGCGGTCGGCGCCGATGGGATGCTCACCGAGCTGCGCGACGCCGGCTACGAGGCCGTTCACGCGGGCAGCGCGGCGCCGCCCGACTGGTCTGGAGAGCCGCTGGGCGAGGCCTATGACGCGGTCGTCGCCGGGCTGGATCCCAGGATCGACTACCGGATCCTGGGTATCGCCACCAGCGCCATCCGCGCCGGGGCCCGGTTCGTGGCGACGAATGCCGACGTGCGCTACCCGCAGCCGCAAGGCTTCATGCCTGGCGCGGGCGCCATCATCGCCGCGCTGCGGACGGCGTCGGGAGTCGAGCCGCTGCTCATCGGCAAGCCGGAACCGGCGATGTTTCAGGCCATCCTGGAATCCACGGGGATCGCGGCGGGCAGGGCCCTGGTCATCGGCGACAACCCGGATTCGGATGTCGTGGCCGCCCGGCGCGCGGGTATCCCGGTCCTGCTCGTGCTGACGGGGATCGCCGACAACAGCCAGGCGTCCACGCTGACTGGCGAGCGCGTGCCCGACTGGGTGGCCGCGGATCCGTCAGAGGTGGCCGCCCTGCTGGGCCTGACGGTCAGCTGATGCCGGCCCAGGCCGCCCATTGCGCCTCGGCGTCGGTCGCGGCGGCGCGCAGGAAGGCGTGGGGCCCGAAGCCGGCGCGGAAGCCGTTGACCGCGATGGCGACCAGCTCGGCCGGCGTCAGGCCCTGGGCCGCCGCCACTGCCGCCATCTCGCTGCTCAGCGTCGTGTTGGACACCGTGCGGTCGTCGGTTGACAGCGTCACGCTCACGCCGGCGCGGTGCAGCGCGGCCAGCGGATGCGCGGCGAGCGACGCGACGATGCCCGCCTGCACGTTGCTGGTCGGGCACAGGTCCAGGGTCACGTCGCGCTCCCGCACCGCGGCGATCAGTGCCGGATCCTCGATCGTGGTGGCGCCGTGGGCGATGCGCCGCACCCCCAGCCCCAGCGCGTCGCGAATGTGGTCCCCGCCTGGCACCTCGCCCGCGTGCGCGGTGAGCGCCAGGCCGCCCTCCTCGGCCGCGCGGAACGCCGCGGCATGGGGTGGCGCCGGGTACGTGGCCTCGGGCCCGGCCAGGTCGAAGCCGACCACCGGCCGTCCGTACTCTGCGGCGGCGCGCGCCAGCGCGACGTTGGCCGCAGGCGGATGGGATCGCATGGCGGTCACGATCAGCACGACCAGCGGGGCCGATGCTCCCATGGCGGTCATGCCCTGCGCGATCCCGGCTGCCACCGCGTCGATCACGCCGGGCACCGACAGGCCGCCCTCCAGGTGCAGCCTCGGGGCCCAGCGCACCTCGGCGTACCGCAGGCCGTCCGCGGCCAGGTCCTCGACCAGCTCCGCGGCGGCGCGGCGGAGCGCCTCACCGGTCTGGAGCAGGGCAGTGGGCAGGTCGAAGTAGGTGAGCAGCTCTGCCTGGTCGCGGCAATGGGCCGGCGCCACCATCCGCTGGCGCGCCTGCTCTAGGTCCAGCGCCATGCCGATGCCGGCCGCCAGCTCGACGGCGGTCTCCGGTCGCAGCGCACCGTCGAGGTGCTGG
Source organism: Candidatus Limnocylindria bacterium (assembly GCA_035696685.1). Classification (GTDB taxonomy): domain Bacteria; phylum Chloroflexota; class Limnocylindria; order QHBO01; family QHBO01; genus DASSCW01. Next base: position 8,308 of record DASSEC010000103.1, read on the forward strand.
TGCAGCTCTGCCTTCGGCAGCGCACGCAGCTCGTCGGCCTGCGGCGGCCAGGCTCGCATCCACGAATGATAGGGTCCCCGGCCAGCGCCGTCGGCCGCGCCACCGGCATCGGTGCGGCGCTGCTGCTGGGGCTGCTGCTGGCCATGCGACCCGCGGATCCGGCGGTCGCGGACCCGGCGCTGGCGGCGCATCGACTGCGGGTGCTGCAGGAGCTCGCGACCACGGACGACTTGCGACTGGCGGCGTTGACGGCGGAGCTGCAGCGCGCGGTTGATGCCGGGCGCCGGGGATCCGCGCTGATCATCGAGGGCAAGACGCCACCGACCGGCGACCTGCAGGCGGCGGCCGATGCTGCCGCGCGGGCGGCCGGCCTGGCGGTGGCCTCCGAGCAGGCCGATCGCGCGGTGGATGGCACCATGCTCTCGGTGGCCCCTGGTGGGCTGACCGTCCTGCCCGCCGGCCCGCGCAGCGGAGAGCTGATCGGCATCGATGGCCAGCTGCGTGAAGCCGCAGATGCCAGCGCCCCGTTCGTCAAGCGGCGGAAGGCTGCAGCAGCCACCCTTGACGCCCTGGGCGCGGCGCTGGCCTCACTGGACGCTGACGACCCCGACGCCGCGCTCCGCGCGCTCGACCGCGCGCACTCCGCGCGCGCCACCGTGGCCGCCTGGCCCAGCCCACCGCTCGTGCTGCCGTACTGGCTGCGAACCACCGGCGGCATGCTGTTCGCGGCGCGCCGCATCGCGCACGCCACGTTGGCGGGCGATGCGGCGGCCGGAGAGCGCGCGGGACGCGCCTATCAGCGCGCCGCCCGTAACGCCCGCCGAGCCGACACGGCCCTGGCGCTGGCCATCTCTGAATCGGGCGCGTCCCTGGCCTCCGTGCCGCTGCAACGCCTTGCGGATGCGCTGGAGTCCGCCACGGACCGCCGGGCGGCGATGGCATCGGCCGTGCTCGGGACCCGGTAGGATGCCGGTCACATCCGGTTGTACCTGACGCCCAACCAGCCAGCGCCACGAGGAGACCTGCATGCGCCTTCGCGCCGAAGCGACTGATCCGGCCGCCATCGCCGCCGACGTGCTGGCGATCCCCATCTACCGGGAGGACAAGGAGATCTCTGGGGACCTGGCGGCGCTCGACGCTGCGACCGGCGGGAGGATCAGCGCGGCGATCGACTGGGGCGAGTTCAACATCCTTGAGCACTACACCGCCCTCTTCGAGGCGGGCCCCATCGCAGCGGACCGCATCCTGCTGGTCAACGGGGTTCGTCGCGGACGCGGCCCCTGGCGGGCGCGGCGAATCGCCTCCACCGCGACGCGCCGATTGCAGGGGCACGGCGTGAGGCACATGGCGCTCTGGCTGCGTGATGGGGAGGACGAGGACGGCTTCGCGGCCGCCGGGGTCGGGGCGCTGCAGGGCACGTACCGGCCCTACGCCTACTACGGGCGCGTCCGCGACACGCCCGCCATGCTGCGCAGCGTCGAAGAGGTGGTGCTCATCGGTCAGGGCGCACCGTCACAGGAAGTCGTCGACCGCGCCCTGGTGCTGGCGGAGGGGGTCGAATTCGGGCGCACCCTGGCCAACCGAGCGGCGAACGACCTCTATCCGGAGAAGATGGCCGAGGTTGCGCGCGAGCTGGAAGCCGATGGTTGCAGCGTCGAGATCCTGGATGTGCCGGCCATGCAGGCGCTGGGCATGGGTGCGCTGCTGGGCGTGGGCCAGGGCGCGACCCACGAGCCGCGCCTGATCGCCGTGCGCCTGCCGGGCTGGGAGAGCGCGGCGGCGGACCGCCGGCTGGCCATCGTTGGCAAGGGCGTGTGCTTCGACTCGGGCGGCATCAGCCTCAAGCCCCCCGAGAAGATGGAGGAGATGAAGCACGACAAGTCGGGAGCTGCCGCGGTCATCGCTGCCGTTCGGACACTTGCCCGCCTGGCGCCGGATGCCCCCGTCATGGCCGTCGCGCCCATGGTCGAAAACCTGCCGGGCGGGAACGCGCAACGACCGGGCGACGTGGTCAAGGCCATGAACGGCAAGACCATCGAGGTCATCAACACGGATGCGGAGGGACGACTCATCCTGGCCGATGCCCTCCACTGGGCGGAGACCCAGGGCGCCACCCATCTCGTCGACGTGGCCACCCTCACTGGCGCCGCCTCCATTGCCTTCGGCGAGCTCATCAGCGCCTACTTCGCCAAGCCGCGGGACTGGGGCGCGCAGGTGCAGGCTGCCGCCGATGCCACCGGCGAGTGGTTCTGGGAGATGCCGCTGGCCACCGAGTACCGGACGGCCTACGACTCCGCCCACGCCGATATCGTCAACTCCGGCAGCCGCGAAGGCTCCCTGATCAAGAGCGCCGTGTTCCTGCACGACTTCGTGACGGTGCCCTGGGTGCACGTCGACATCGCCGGCAGCGCCTACCTGACCTCCGACAAGGCGGTGAACCCCAAGGGAGCGCTCGGCACGGCAATCTCCACGCTGGTTCGGCTCGCCCTGGACTACGCGAACAGGACCGCGTAGCCAGCAGGATCGCTCCCGCACGCGAAAGGAGCGGGCCGCGTAGCCCGCTCCTTTGAGATTGCCAGTTCAGCGTCGGCGATCAGTCGTCGTCCGCGTCGTCCGTGGCGTCGCGTACGGCGTCCTTGGCCTCGCCCCAGCCCTGCTGGATCTTGCCCTCGGCCTGATCCTGCTTGCCCTCGAGCTCAGTCGACGGGTTGTCCGTCGCGTCGCCCCATTCTTCCTTGACCTTGCCGGCGCCTTCCTTGACGCCACCCTCGATGCGATCGCTGTCCATGTCGTTTCCTCCCGTGAACTCGCCGCCGAACGTGCGTCAATCGGCGGTCACGGTGAGGCAAGGCAGGATGCGTGCCAGCGACCGCGGCTAGCATGCCGCCGATGACAGCACTCGCCGTGGTCGCCGGAGCCGCATTGGCGGTGATCGGCGGCGTGGCTGAGCGAATCGCCTCGGTCTGGCCGCCGGACGAGGCTTCGCGACGCGGACCCGGCTGGCGGACCGTCGCCCTGGCGCTCGCCGCCGGGGTGGCCGGCTGGGCCGTCGCGGCGCGTTCCACACTCCCGCTCTGGGCGACACTGGTCCACCTGGGCGTGCTTTGCCTGCTGGTGCTGCTGGCCGCGACTGACCTCGAGCAGCGGCGGCTGCCCCACCTGCTGCTCGACCCGCTGATCGTGGTCGGCATCGGCTTCGCCGTCGTCAATCCGTCCGTCACGCTCCTCGACGCGGTGATCGGCGCCGTGGCGGCGGTGGCGTTCCTGGGCCTGCTGGGCCTCATCATCCGCGGGGGAGTCGCGATGGGAGACCTGTATCTGGTCGCCCCGCTGGGCCTGCTGCTGGGCTGGCCGGCGATCTTCCTGGCCATCTTCCTGGCGGCACTCCTCTCGTCGGTCACCAGCCTCGTCCTGCTCGCCACTCGACGCGTGGGCCTGAAGTCGTACATCCCGTTCGGCCCGTTCCTGGTGGCCGGCGCAGTACTGACGCTGCTCCGCGACGAGGCCCTGCTGGGTCCGATCGCGCGCGCGGCCGCCTGGCTGTTCGAGCAGGCACCATGGCCCTGAGGTCCGGGCGCCACTGACCCAGGGGTCCCACGGTCACCCTCTGGCCCTGCCTTGCATCATCGGGTATCCTTCGCGGCGGTTGTGCCGTGCCCGGGACTTCCGCGTCGGTGAACGCCGTCACCCGCCCACGACGATGAGCTCGCCGGCATTCGCGCAACCAGCTTCCACGAACGTCACGGAGCCGATGTCGATCGTTCGCCGCCGAGCCGTCCTTGCCGTGGGCCTCGTGGCCCTGGCCATAGCCCTTGCGCCGGGTGGTGTCCGCCCGCCGGTGCTGGCCAGTGGACCCGTGGACCAGGCAATCCAGGAGCAGCAGCGAATGGAGGCCGAGCTCGCTCGGCAGCGCCAGCAGCTCTCCGACCTCCGCCGGCAGCAGGCGGAGCTGTCCGTCAGCCTTGTCCAGCTGTCCGTCAACCTGCGCAAGGCTGGCCTCGAGCTGGCCTCGGCCAAGCGGGAGCTGGCCCGTGTCACCGAGCAGCTCGACGCCTCGCGGCGGGACCTCGAGTCTTATCGGAGCCAGATCCGCAACCTGCAGTCGAACCTCGAGGCAGTCGCGGCCGAGCTCGTCACCACGCGGCGCGACCTCACGGAGCGCGAGGCGCTGCTGCAGGACCACCTCCGGGCCGCGTACGAGCAGTCGCAGACCTCCCTGCTGGAGGTCATCCTCTCGACGGAGAGCTTCGGCGAGGTCTCGAACCAGCTGTCCGCGATGCTCACCCTGTCCGACGAGGACCGGGCGCTGGCCGAGGAGATCCGGACGACCCGCGAGCGCCTGGCGGTGCGTCAGCAGACCCTCCAGGACGGGCGCGAGACCCTCACCGCCCTGCGCGACGCCGAGAAGGAGCGCACCGCTTCGCTCGCCGCCCAGCAGCGGCAGGTCGACGCCGCCCGCCACGAGCTGCAGGCGTACGAACGCAAGCTGGCCGAGCTGCAGGCGCAGCAGGAGGCGCAGTACGCGAAGTCGATCCACACCGAGAACCGGACGCGCGCGCTCATGGATGCCGAGCGCGAAGAGCTCGCCGCCCAGAAGCAGCTCGTCGATCGCCTGAAGCGCCGCGCGAACCGCCTGGACATCGCCTATCGCGGCCGCTTTGCCTGGCCCGAGAAGGGCGACTTCTTCGTCACCCAGGAGTTCGGCTGGACGACGTTCGACCACAACCACACCGGTATCGACATGGCGTACCGCACCGGCTGCGGCGGTCCCATCTACGCGGCTGGCGACGGGGTCGTCCTGGCCGATGGCCACCCGAACATGCCCTATGACAGCGCCCTCGGCGTCATCATCGGGCACAGCCAGCGGCTACAGACCTGGTACTGGCACCTCTCGCGCGAGATCGTCAGCGTCGGGCAGCAGGTCCATATCGGCGACCTCATCGGCTACGAGGGCGCGACCGGCATCGCCACCGGGTGCCACCTGCACTTCCAGGTCAACCTGGACGACACGCCGGTCAACCCGCGCAACTACCTGCCCTGAGCGGATGGGCCGATAGGCCTGACGGTCGATCTGGCGTGACCGGTACGCGAGTTGCATCGTCGGAACGGTCAATGGCGATTCGACCAGCCAAGCGGCTTCGGGTACCGTAGCGCGCGATGCACCCGGCCATGCAGCGGCGCCGTCATCGTCTGATGATGCGCCGCACCACGAGCCGTCGCGCTCCTCGGCGCGGCATGGTGACGGCCTTCCTCGTCCTGGTCGGCCTCTTCGGCCTGTCCGTGCTGGCCACCATCGGTGGCACGGCAGGCGGGGGCCTGCTGGCCTACAACGCCGTCTACTCCAGCCTGCCCGACGGGCATCTGCTGGATGGCATCCAGCTGCCCGCCTCCACGTACGTGTACGACCGCACGGGCAAGGTGCTGCTGGCGCGCTTCGAATGCCAGAACCGTGAGCAGGTCAGCTTCGACGAGGTTCCGAAGGACGTGGTCAACGCGTCGGTGGCCGCCGAGGACCGCACCTTCTGGACGAACGACGGGGTCGACTACCCGGCCATCGTGCGCGCCGCGCTGGCGAACTACGAGGCGGGCTCAGTGGTCCAGGGCGCGTCCACCATCACTCAGCAGGTCATCAAGTACGCGGGTTCCATCAAGCTGGCAGAGGAGGCCGCGGCGCATCCCAGCGGGTCGGCCGCCCCGTCCGCCGAGCTCGATCCGAACGCCACCAGCGACCAGAATCCCGACCTCTGCGCGCCGCCGCGGCTGACGTTCCTGGAATCGGACCGGAAGCTGTGGGACAAGGTCCAGGAAGCGGTCATGGCCAAGAAGCTGACCGATGCCTACCCCGGCCGCGCCGGCAAGGAGAAGATCCTCGAGACCTACATGAACCTGATCTTCTACGGCAATGGCTCGTACGGGATCAAGGCGGCAGCCGCCAACTACTTCGGCATCGAGAACCTTTCGGACCTGTCACTGGCGCAGTCGGCGTTCCTTGCCGGCCTGCCGCAGCTGCCGTCGGTCTATGACCCGTACTACAACAACCAGGGGCCGAAGCGTGGCATGGCCCGTCGCGACCAGGTGCTGCGCGCCATGCGCCGCGACAACTACATCACCGACGAGCAGATGCAGAAGGCGCTGGCGGTCACCTGGGCGCAGATGAAGCCGAGCCGCATCACCTCGGTCCTGCGCGAGCCGCACTTCAGCTTCCGCGTGGCGCGCGAGGCGGAGTCGATCCTCGCCGCCCAGGGTGTGCCGAATCCCGAGGAGGCCGTGCGCACCGGCGGCTATCGGATCACCACCACCCTGGACTACAAGCTGCAGCAGTTCGCCAAGAACCGCGTCTCGTACTGGGTCCACTACCCGACGCTGGCCGACAAGAACGTGAACAACGGTGCGCTGGTCGCCATCGACTCCGCGACGGGCGAAATCGTGGCGTATGTCGGCAGCGTGGACTACTACGACCGCAAGGATCCGCGCGTGCGGGGCCAGTTCGACGTTGCCGGCCTCGGCGTGCGGCAGCCGGGATCGGCCTTCAAGCCCATCGTCTACTCGTCGGCGTTCCGCGCCCGCGAGGCGACGCCCGCCACCTTCTTCGTGGACAACGTGACCCAGTTCGGCGCCGATCGCGCGACCAGCTACCTGCCGACCAACGCCGATATCAAGGAGCATGGGCCGCTGCTGGCCATGGACTCGCTGCGCTACTCGCTCAACGTGCCGTCGGTGATGATGCAGTACCTGGTCGGGGTGAACGAGACCGCGAAGTTCGCCGAGTCGATGGGCATCGCCAGCAAGAAGTACATCCTGGACCAGGATCCGGGCCTGACGCTCGGCCTTGGCTCCGTTCCGGTGAACCTGACCAACATGACCGGCGCCTACAGCGTCTTCGCCGCGCAGGGCGTGCTGCACCAGCCCACCACCATCCTGGAGATCCGCGATCGGGACGGGCGCATCATCTACTCCCTGAAGGACAACGGGCCAAAGCCCACGCATCCGATGACCAAGGCGGAGGCCTTCCTGACCCACTGGATCATCGAGGGCAACACGAACCCGCAGACCAACGTGCTGTGGGGCCCCCGGGCACAGCTGCTCGACAACAACGGCGTGCGCCGCCACGCGGGCTTCAAGACCGGAACCACGAACGACTTCCGTGACGTCTCCGGCTTCGGCTACGTGCCCGGCAGCCTGGTCACCGGGGTCTGGATGGGGAACAACAACCAGGAGCCGATGTCCAACATCCTCGGGCAGGGACTCTTCAGCGCGGATGGCCCGCTCTACCTGTGGCAGGACTTCATGTCCAAGGCGCTGAACAAGCGGTGGGCCTGGGACCATCACAAGCCAGTGCCGCAGACCAACTTCCCAATGCCGCAGGGCGTGGTGATGGAGAAGGTCTGCCGCTTCAGTGGGATGGCCGCCACCTCTTCGTGCGGCCAGACGCTGGACGTCCCGTTCCTCGAAGGCACGACCCCGCCACCGGACAACGTTCACTCCAAGGGCTGCTTCGACATCGTCCAGGAGATCCGCAACGACGACCGGCGGCCCCAGGAGTGGATCGACTCGGCGCAGCAATGGGCCGATCGGCTGGTGAACGGACAGCTGGGGTCTGTCGGCGACCCGACCCAGCTCAAGGAGAACACCAGCTATCGGCTCGCGATTGCGCCGGTGTTAGGCAACACGGGCTATGGCCAGCCGATCTGTGGCCACGTCATCGCGACGCCCCGGCCCACCAAGAATCCACATGACTCCGGCGGCCCGAGCCCAAGCGGTGGAGGAGGCGGCGGAAACAACTGCCAGGGCAATCCGCACAAGTGCACGCCCAACGAGACCCTGCCGCTGGCGCCCACCGCAGCCACGGGCACGTCGCCGGTGGACGTGGCCATGCTGCTCCCCGTCTTCGCGATTTCCGCCGGAGCGTGGCTCCTGCCCCTGATCGGGCGTCGCCGACGCCGGCGGCGAGGCTGACCGCCCGCGGCACTCGTCGCCCTCCCGCGGATCGCGTGCGAGAATCCTTGGCGTGGTCGCACCGGTCCTGACCCTCATCCTGGCGGGCGGCGAAGGCGAGCGGCTCTCCGTGCTCTCCCAGGTCCGCGCCAAGCCCGGGGTCCCCTTCGGTGGCAAGTACCGGATCATCGACTTCGCCCTGTCGAACGTCGTCAACTCCGGCCTCACCGACGTCGCCGTGCTGACCCAGTACGCGCCGCGTTCCCTGATCGACCACATCGGCGTGGGACGGCCGTGGGACCTCGACCGCAGCCACGGCGGGGTGGCGCTGCTGCAGCCGTACATCGGCCGTGGGCGCACGCGGGACTGGTACCGCGGCACGGCTGACGCGGTGCTGCAGAACCTGGAGTTCATCGCCGACCGGGAACCGGAGCTCGTGCTGGTGCTGGCCGGCGACCACGTCTACAAGATGGACTACCGGCCGTTTATCGAGACCCATCGGGCCAAGGGCGCGGAGGTCACCTGCGCCGTGCGCACCGTTCCGCTGGAGGAGGCGCATCGGTTCGGCATCCTGGAGACCGACGCCGAGGGCCGCGTCACCGCCTTCGTCGAGAAGCCGCCGAACCCGACCAGCAACCTGGTGAGCATGGGCGTCTACGTCTTCGACTGGCCGACCCTGCGAGACATCCTCTCGCCGGATCGCGTCGACTTCGGTCGCGACGTGCTGCCATGGATGGTCGACGCCGGCCGACGGGTGATCAGCTATGAGTTCAAGGGCTACTGGCAGGACGTCGGGACGGTGGAGAGCTACTGGCGCACCAGCCTGGACCTGCTGTCCGACCAGCCGGGCATCGAGCTCAACGACCTTGGCTGGCTCATCTACACCCGCAGCGAAGAGCGGCCGCCGGCGCGCCTTGGCCCGCACGCGACCGTCACGCGCAGCATGGTCAGCCATGGCTGCGTGATCGACGGCGCCGTCGAGCACAGCATCCTGTCGCCGGGCGTCAGGATTGGCGCCGGTGCCGTCGTGCGGGATTCGATCGTGATGTTTGACACCACCGTTGGTGAGGGGGCCGTGCTGGACCGGGCCATCGTGGACAAGGACTGCCTCATCGGGGAGGGCGCGCGCATCGGGCACGGCACCGACCTGCGGCCCAACCGCGAGGAGCCGGAGCGCCTCTACGCCGGCATCACC
>DASSEC010000104.1:0-12247 GCA_035696685.1 Candidatus Limnocylindria bacterium
CAGCAACGTGCTCGAGCAGCCGGAGTTCGCCCAGAGCGCGAAGCTGCGCAGCGTCCTGGACGTCCTGCGTCGGTCAGACTTCCTGGAACAGCTGCTGCCGGTGCTGACCCGCGGGCAGGGGGTGCACGTCATCATCGGCCATGAGAACACCATCGACGCCATGCACGAGGTGAGCCTGGTATTCGCCCCGTACGGCGAGCCCGATACGGCCCTCGGCGTGCTCGGCGTCTTGGGACCCACCCGCATGTCCTATCCCCGCGCGATTCCCACCGTCCGATACCTGGCAACGTTGATGAACGAGCTGATCACCACGAACCACTATGGCGATGACGCATGACTGAGCACCGGACCAACGGCGACGCCCGCGAGGCGGCCGCCACCGAATCCCACGAGTCCGACACCGGCGAGCGGCACGGCAAGGGCCCTTCGCGGGCCGCGCTGATGCGCGAGCTCGACAAGCTGGAGCGGGCGCTGGAGGAGGCGCGGAGCGTCTCCGACGAGAACCTCCGATCCTGGCAGCGTGCCTCGGCGGACTTCTCGAACTACAAGCGCCGCGTCGACGAGGAGCGGGAGACCGTTGCCCGCTTCGCCAACGCGGTGCTCATCGGCAAGCTGCTGAGCGTGCTCGATGACTTCGATCGCGCACTCGAGAACGTGCCTCCCGACACCGACGACTCGTGGGTCGATGGGGTGCGGCTCGTCGAGCGCAAGCTGCGCGGCGTGCTGGAGTCCGAGGGCGTGACGTCCATCGAGGCCAGCGGCCTGCCGTTTGACCCCAACGTCCACGAAGCCGTCGTCCATGAGGACACGACCGACTATCCCGACAACCACGTCATCGGCGAGCTGCAGCGCGGTTACCGGCTGCATGACCGGGTCCTGCGCCCGGCGCTGGTGCGCGTAGCGAACAACCCGAAGGAGCATTGACCAATGGCAAAGATCATCGGCATTGACCTGGGCACCACGAACTCCGTGGTCGCCGCCATGGAAGGCGGGGAGCCGCAGGTCATCACCAACGCGGAGGGCGGCCGGATCACGCCATCGGTCGTTGCGTTCGCCAAGTCCGGGGAGCGGCTGGTCGGCCAGGTCGCCAAGCGCCAGGCCATCACCAACCCGGAGAACACCATCTTCAGCATCAAGCGCTTCATGGGCCGTCGCTGGGACGACCCGGAGGTGCAGCGCAGCAAGGACCTGGTGCCGTACAAGGTCGAGAAGGACCCGAAGTCGGACGGCGTGGTCGTCACGCTGGCCAACGGCAAGACCTTCAGCCCGCCCGAGATCAGCGCCATGATCCTGCAGAAGCTGAAGGGCGACGCCGAGGCGTACCTGGGCGAGAAGGTGACCGAGGCGGTCATCACCGTCCCGGCCTACTTCGACGACACCCAGCGCCAGGCCACCAAGGACGCCGGGCGGATCGCCGGGTTGGACGTGAAGCGGATCGTCAACGAGCCGACCGCCTCTGCTCTGGCCTACGGGCTGGACAAGCAGAAGGAGGAGAAGGTCGCCGTCTACGACCTGGGCGGCGGCACGTTCGACATCTCGATCCTTGAGCTGTCAGAGGGCGTGTTCGAGGTCCGTTCGACCAACGGCGACACACACCTGGGCGGCGACGACTTCGACCAGCGGGTCATCGACTGGCTGAGCGAGGAGTTCAAGAAGGACCAGGGCATCGACCTGTCGAAGGACCGGATCGCCCTGCAGCGCCTCAAGGAGGCCGCGGAGAAGGCCAAGGTCGAGCTGTCCTCCACCACCCAGACCGAGGTGAACCTGCCCTTCATCAGCGCGGACGCATCGGGCCCCAAGCACCTGGTCATGACCCTGTCACGGGCCAAGCTGGAGGACCTGGTGTCCGACCTGATCCAGCGCACGGCCGGACCGGTGAAGCAGGCCCTGGCCGATGCCGGGCTGAAACCCGATGAGATCGACGAGGTGATCCTGGTCGGCGGCATGACGCGCATGCCGGCGGTCGTCGAGGCGGTCAAGGCCCAGTTCAACGGCAAGGAGCCGCACAAGGGCGTCAACCCCGACGAGGTGGTGGCAGTCGGCGCGGCGATCCAGGCCGGCGTGCTGGGCGGTGAAGTCAAGGACGTCCTCCTGCTGGACGTCACCCCGCTGTCGCTGGGCATCGAGACCCTGGGCGGCGTGGCGACGAAGATGATCAACCGCAACACGACCATCCCGACCAGCCACACGCAGATCTTCTCGACTGCCTCGGACAACCAGCCGAGCGTCGACATCGTGGTGCTGCAGGGCGAGCGGGAGATGGCCAGCGACAACAAGAAGCTGGCGACCTTCCGGCTGGATGGCATCCCGGCCGCGCCACGCGGCGTGCCGCAGATCGAGGTCACCTTCGACATCGACGCCAACGGCATCCTGAACGTGGCGGCCAAGGACAAGGCCACCAACAAGGAGCAGAAGGTCACCATCACCGCCTCCTCGATGCTCGCCAAGGAGGACGTGGACCAGATGGTCCGCGACGCCGCGGAGCACGCCGAGGATGACCGCAAGCGACGCTCCGAGGTCGAGTCCCGCAACGAGGCCGATGCGCTGACGTTCCAGGCCGAGCGGATGCTCAAGGACCTGGACGACAAGCTGTCGGACGATGACAAGGCAGAGGTGAACGGCCGGATCCAGGCCGTGCGGGAGGCCCTGAACGGGACCGATACCGGCGCGATCGACTCGACCAAGCAGCAGCTGGCCGAGACGCTCCAGCGCATCGGCACCAAGGCCTACGAGGCCACCGGAGCCGGCGGCGACGGCTCGTCCGGCAACGGAACCGAAGGCGGCGCCGGGGACGAGGGCACCGATGGCTCAGCGGCCGAGTCCGCCGAGGAGGGCGAGACGATCGAGGGGGAGTACAAGGAAGTCTGATCCCGCGGATACGGGATAGGGCCGCCCGCACGCCCCGTCGCCTGGCTGCGCATCAGGCATCGGGACCGTCCGGGCGGCCTTCTCGTATCCGGGAGCAGGCTGGCTTCCCCGTGACTGAACTCGTGGTCATCCATGCGGATGAGCGGCTGGTCGCGGTTGCGAAGCCAGCAGGCCAGGCAATGGCCCCTGGCGGAGGAGTTGCCGATGCCGACACGCTGGTGGCGCGGGTGGCGGCGCACATCGGCTCGAAGGCTTTCATCGTGCATCGGCTCGACCGGGAGACCAGCGGGCTCGTCATCTTCGCCAGGACCGCGGATGCGCACCGGGACCTGTCACGCCAGTTCGAGGAGCGGCAGGTCACGAAACGCTACCTTGCCGTGGTGGCGGGCCACGTGGTCGGGCGCAGTGGCGAGCTGACCCAGGCGCTGCGCGAGTTCGGTTCCGGTCGGGTCGCGGTGGATCCGATGGGCCGCGACGCGCTCACGCGCTGGCAGCTGCGGGAGCGCCTGGGGGAGGCCGATCTGCTAGAGCTGCAGCCCGTGACCGGGCGACGGCACCAGATCCGGGTGCACTGCTACGCCATGGGCCATCCCGTTCTGGGTGACACGCGCTACGGGGACCAGCGGCCGGTGGGCGGAGCGCCGCGGCTGATGCTGCATGCCAGGCAGCTGACCCTGGCCGACGGCCTGCAGCTGGCGGCCGAACCGCCACCCGACTTCGTGTCGGTACTGGAGGATCGCAGGACGGGCTGATTGCCCCGGGCCTCGCGGGACAAAGCGCCCTCGCCAAGCATCGCCCGGCGAGGTTCGCTGGGCGTGCGGCAACAGGTTGCGGTGCCTATCACCTGTTTCCCTTCGGCCAGGTGGGCCAGGTGGTCGAGACATGGGTACGTCGCCCACAGCGATCGGAGTGGCAAGCTCGGGGCGCGTCGCTGGTGGTCATCGGCTCATCTCTGTTCTGCTGGTTGGGCTGCTCCTGGCTGCCTGCGGGCCAGGCCCGGCAGCGGATCGCTCCAGCGTCCAGGTGCTCGGCAGCTGGACAGGTCGCGAAGCGGACATCTTCCAGCGAGTCCTGCAGCCGTTCGAAGAGCGCACGGGAATTCGCGTCGACTACACAACGACCCGGGATCTCCGGGGAGCGATCGCCGAGGCCATCGCGGACGGACACCCGCCGGACCTCGCGGGGCTGGAGGGGCCGACCCACCTGCAAGAGCTGGCCGCTCAGGGCGCGCTGCACGACATCGGCGACGCGATAGACCTGCAGCAGTACAAGGCATCGGTGCCGCCGGCCTTCGTGGAGTTCGGCAGCATCAACAGCCGCCTGGTCGGCGTCTTCCTCAAGGCCACGGTGAAGGGCCTGGTCTGGTACGACCCGAAGGTCTTCCGGCGCGGGACGCCCGGCACCTACGCCGACCTGCAGGTCATGTCTGAGCCTTACCTCAAAGATGGGACGCGCCAGTGGTGCGTCGGGCTCGCCTCCAAGGAATCCTCGGGCTGGCCCGGCACGGACCTGGTCGAGACGTTCCTGATCCACCAGAGCGGGGTCGAGGCGTACGACCGCTGGGCCGCCGGCGATCTGGCCTGGACCTCTGACGAGGTCCGCACCGCATTCGAGGCGTACGGGCGCATCGTTGCCGACGACGCGGTCTACGGCGGCCCGGCAGGCGCCGTCGAGACCGACTTCGACACCGCCGGCGATCCGCTCTTCACCCGACCGCCGGGCTGTCTCTTCCTGCACCAGGCCAGCTTCATGCCCGCCTTCTTCGAGGCAGATGGCCACCGGGCCGGCATCGACTTCGACTTCTTCCCATTCCCTGCGCTCGAGGGCGAGCAGCGAGGCTTGGTGATCGGTGGCGGCGACCTGTTCGGGCTGCTCACCGACAATCCAGCCGCCGCTCAGCTGCTGGCGTACCTGGTCAGCCCTGAGGCCCAGTCCGTGCTGGTGACAGCCGGCGGCGCGCTCTCGGTCGATCGGAGGGTGACCCGCTACCCGAACGACGTGGTGCGACGCGAGGCCGCGCTGCTCACCAGCGCCACGCATTTCCGGTTCGATGCTTCTGACCTGATGCCCGCCGCCATGAACGAGGCCTTCTGGCAGGCCATTCTCGATTTCACCGCTGACCAGGGAAGGCTCGACCAGATCCTGGATCGCCTGGAGCACGTCAGGCAGGGGCCCCCGTGAACGCCATGGCACGCTGGCACGTCCGGCTGCCGCCGCTGCTGGCCGCCGGCATCGGCGCCTTGACCGTTGGCGTGGTGCTCCTCAGCCTGCTGGTCTGGATCGCCCGGGGCATGGCAGACATGCCGGTCAGCTTCGGTCGCACGCCGGTGGGCGTGCTGGGGCTGGTCCTGAGCCCGATCTTCTACGCGGCCATCGGCGGCATCCTGGCCAGCCGCCAGCCCTCGAACGTCATCGGCTGGTTGTTCCTGGCCATCGGCGTTTCGCTGGGCATCATGCTGCCGGTCAACCTTCTCGTCACCGCCGCCCACGAATCGCTGCAGCCGGCAAGCGACATCGTCGTGTGGGCGGCATGGGCGCGCACGGCGTTCGGCACCCCGGTGGTCCTGACCGCCGCGGTCGTGGCGGTACAGCTCTTCCCGGACGGTGCGCCGATGGCACGCCGCTGGCGGGCGGGCATCTGGCTCGGCCTTGTCGCTGGCAGCTTGCTGCTGGTCACCACCGCGGTCGACCCGGTCGGCTTGATCACGTATCCCTCCATCCCAAACCCGGCGGCGCTCCCCTACGAGTCCCGTGGCGTGGTGGGCGCCCTGCGGATCGCGAGCGTCGGGGGAATTTTGGCCACGACCGGTGTGGCCATCGCGTCGCTGTGGCTGCGGTACCGGCGTGGAGGCCCAGTCCTGCAGGCGCAGCTGCGGTGGATCTTGCTGGCGGTGGTCCTGACGGTCGCGGCGGCGGTGCCATTCGTGGTGGCCCGCTACGTCCTGCGCGCTGACGACCCGACCGGCGAGGTGCTGGCGGCGATCGCCCAGGTGAGTTCCTGCGCGTTCCCACTGGCCGCCGCCTTCGCGATCTCCCGCTACCGGCTCTTCGACATCGACGTGGTAATCGGCCGGACGCTCGTGTACCTGCCGATGATGGCGGTCATGGGCGGCATCTACTCAGCCGGGATCGCGCTCTTCCAGCGACTGTTCGTGGCGGTGACCGGCAGCGAGTCGGACGTGGCCATTGTGCTCACCATCCTGGTCGTGGCGAGCGTGTTCACGCCGCTCCGCCGGTCCCTGGAAGCGGTGGTCGACCGACGCTTCGCAGGCACCGTTCCACGGGGTGCCGCCCGCGCGCCGGTCCTGCCGCCAGTCGCCCGGACTGCTCCAGCACACACCACCGACCAGCCAGGCTCGACGACAGCCGTGCGGCGCGTCCACGTTGCCCCGGTGGCGGCCGATGACTCCGTGCCGTGTCCGCTCGGATCGGGTCGCCGCGTGGGCGACTGCCTGCGCTGTCCCTACCTCACCGGCATCGGGGATGTGGCCGACCTGACGATCGTCTGCGAGCCACCGTTGCCTGCCTAGCCGCGGGCTCCTGTACGCGCCGCTACCCGTGGCCGCACCGGGTTCAGTGCCGTCAGGCGGGGAGCTGGCTGGTGCACATCGGGCAGCGGCGGGCGGCGACCGGGATGGCCGACGCGCACTCCGGGCATACCTTGGTGCTCGGCTCCTCCGCCGGTTCTCCAGCTGCGCGCCGCGCGGCCATCGCGTTCATCGGCTTTACCACGAAGAAGAAGATCGCCGCGGCGATGAGGATGAAGCTCACCAGCGCATTCAGGAACAGCCCGTAGGCGATGGTGGCCTTCCCGGCGGTGATGCTGAGCGTGGAGAAATCGGGGATGCCGATGAGGCCCAGCAGCGGCGTCAGGACGTTCGTGGTGAACGACGTGATGACGGCGCCGAACGCGGCGCCGATGACCACGGCCACGGCCAGGTCGACGACGTTGCCGCGCATGAGGAAGTCCCGGAACTCGCGAAACACAGCTTCTCCTTCAATGCGAACCGGCCGGGCAGGGGACACGAAGGATAGGGGGTCCTGTCTAGACTCCGGGTCGTGCGGCTCGCGACGTGGAACGTCAATTCGCTGAAGGCTCGGCTCGACCGCGTCCTGGCCTGGACGCAGGCCAAGCAGCCGGACGTGCTGTGCCTGCAGGAGACGAAGCTGTCCGACGAGCAGGCCCCGTTGCTGGACTTTCGTGCCTTGGGTTACGAACTCGTCCACCACGGGCCGGGGCGCTGGAACGGCGTGGCAATCGCCTCGCGAATCGGCATCGACGAGGTGACGGCGGGGATCCCGAACGCGGACGGCTGGGCCGATGATGGCGGCCGCTTTCTGGCGGCGGCATGTGGCGGCGTGCGGGTCGCCAGCATCTACGTGCCCAACGGTCGCATGGTGGACTCCGAGTTCTACTTCGAGAAGCTCGACTGGCTGGCCCGCCTCTCGGCCTGGCTGGACGACACCGATCCGGCCACCCAGCTGGCCATCTGCGGCGACTACAACGTGGCGCCCACCGACGACGACGTGTGGGATGCGCAGGCCGCCCACGGCGCCACGCACGTATCTGCCCGCGAACGAGCAGCTGTGCAGAAGCTGCGTGATTGGGGCATGGTCGACGTCGTGCGCCAGTTCCACCCCGAGACCGGGTTCTTCACCTGGTGGGACTACCGCGCCGGCCACTTCCACAAGAATTTCGGGATGCGTATCGATCACGTGTACGTGACCCCGGCACTGGCCGCACGGGCCGTGGCGGCGGAGCGCGACCGCGATGCCCGCAAGCCCTCGACGTACCCGGGCATTCCTTCCGACCATGCGCCGCTGATCGTGGACTTCGCGGACGCCTGACCGATGCTGATCCGGCTGGCCCTCATCCTGCCGCTGGCCCTGGCCGCCTACCTGGTGGCGACGAGCCTGGTGCCGATGACCGCGCCGCCGGTCCACAACCCGTTGACCG
This sequence comes from Candidatus Limnocylindria bacterium, assembly GCA_035696685.1. GTDB lineage: Bacteria > Chloroflexota > Limnocylindria > QHBO01 > QHBO01 > DASSCW01. The sequence goes on from DASSEC010000104.1 coordinate 7,826, forward strand.
AGGGCGAGCGGACGCCGCTGATGTTGGTCCTGCCACCCGTCTACCTGGTCGGCACCGCCTGGGCCAGCACGCTGTACGCCAGCTGGTTCGGCGGCCGGGGGGCGCTGCCCGGCTGGGTCCAGCGCATGCTCAGGGTCGTGGAAGGGTTCCTGGGCCGCTCACCCATCGACCGGTTTGAGAGCGGACTGGCACAGGCCGCACAGCTGGGCTTCTGGCGCAGCGCGATGGTGGCGGTGACTGCCTTCCTGTACGCGGCGATGCTGCTCGCCGTCTTCGTGCCGGTGTACGCGATCTTCCTGCTGTGGCTGCGCAGCGACGTCTATCGGCCATGGGAAGCGGCGCTGTGGGCGGTGGCGGGCGCCGGCACGTTGGCGTGGATCGGCTACCTCGGTTATCGGTACCTGCGCTTCAGCGAGTTCGCCTAGCAAGCTCCCGGCCCATCTTCGTGCGTGGCCAGCTCACCGCTCTGGCGCCGACGAACGCCCGGTAGTCGCGCAGTGCCTCGGCCAGCGCCGGGACGAAGTGCGGCTCCTCCATCGGGCTGAAGCCTGGCTCGAACCAGGCTCCAAGGATGTGCAGCCGCCCCGTCCTGCGCTCCAGGCGGGGCTCGATGCGCCCGGCCAGCCGATCCCCGTACAGCAGGGGCAGCACGTAGTACCCGTGGCGCCGCCGGGCGGCGGGCACGTACACCTCCCAGATGTAGTCGAACGCGAACAGGTCGCGCAGCAGCCGCCGGTCCCAGATGAGTGGATCCAGCGGCGCCATGAAGGTCACCGCTGCGGGTGCGCTGGAGCGCTCGCGCGTGGCGTCGAGCATCGGCCGCTCCTCGGCGAGCAGGTAGCGCGTCTGCCGAAGGCCCTCCACGCGGACGGGGAGCAGCTGGCCCTCCTCCACCAGCTCGGCCGTCCAGCGGGCGCGCTCGGCGGCCTTGCCGGTGTTGAGGACCACCTCGGCGTTGGCCTGCAGGCCCAGCAGGCCGACTGCCCGGTATCGGCTCAGCAGCCGATGGCGCTGGGCCTGCTCCGGCGTCTCGCGTTTCGATAGCAGCCGCGCGGGGACCAGCCGCTCGATCAGGTCGTAGTAGCGCCGGTTGCCCTCGCGTCGAGCGATGCCCAGCCGGCCGGTGACGAACAGGGCCTCGGCCACTGCGCGGGCCGCGGGCGTCGGCGCCCACCACCAGTCGATAGCATGGCCGTGCTCCTTGAAGGCGGCGGTGGACAGCGGACCTTCTCGCTCGATGGTGGAGACGATCGCCTCGGCGACGGCTGACTGCTCGGTGAGGATGCGATCGTTGTAGTAACCCGCGGCGTGATCCCAGGTGATCGCGTAGTGCGGCAGCTCCTCGATGGGCAGGATGTTCAGGCTCTTGTTGTAGACCTCGATCAGCCGCCGGTCCTCCCCGTACAGCCACTGCTCGGCCCACCCACGCCGGTAGTCGCGGATTCGTGCGTGGAGCACCAGGTCGTGGTTCCGGGCGCCGGGCACCTCCAGCGGGTCGAACTGCAGCAGGCCAAGGCGGTCGACCACTCGAAGGACCGATGCCGCGTCCGGTGCCAACGCCCGCGGCGGATCGAGCAGGTGGCGCCGGACCAGGAACCGGCGGGCATGGTCCGCGGAGATCTCAAGGACGTGCGGCGGGGTAGCGGCGGGCATGGTGGCCGATCCTACAATGCGGCCATGACCGTCGATCGCATGCCAGAGGGAGTGCCGCCAGCCTCCGCGCTGCCGAGTGGCCCGGACGCCGCCGCCGCCGATGCCGCCGCGCGCCGCGCGCTGCGCGTCCAGATGCTGGCCACCGAGCACTGGAGCCTGCTGGCGACCCGCTCCCTGTCCTGGAACGAGGCATTCGCCCGGGCCGGGATGTTCCTGTCGCTGCTGTCCGGCGCGACCGTCGCCCTGGCACTGGTGGCACAGGCGACGCAGTTCGGCACCGGCTTCTCGACCTTCGCGATGCTCGTCCTGCCGGTGGTCCTATTCGTGGGCCTGGCCACCTACGCCCGCCTGCTCGAGATCAACAATGAAGACTACGTCTGGGTCCGCGGCATGAACCGCCTGCGCGGCGCGTACCTCGAGCTGGACCCCGACGTCGCGAAGTACTTCATCACCGGCACCACCGAGCAGCCACCCGATATCTTCAGGACATTCGGCACCATGGACCCCGAGAGCTCGGGCTCCGACTGGTTCCACGGGTTTGTCACGACTCCCGCGACCATCGGGTTCGTGGTCGCCATGATCGCCGCGGTGCTGGCGGCGATCATCGTCGTCCAGCTCAGCCCGAACATGGAAGCCCCCGCCGCGGTGGTGGGCGTCGTCGCCTTCCTGGTGACATCGGTCGTGCTCGGCTGGTGGGGGTTCCGCTCGCAGGCGATGGCGGCCATCACGCTGGAGATGGCCCACCACCCGGCGGCATCGGATCCCAAGGAGTCCTGACGGCAACGCTCCGGACCTGAGCACGAATCCTTGGCACTCTGAATCTGAGAGTGCCAATTTGTATAATCGCCGGCCGATGGCGATCAAGCGCGACTACTACGAGATCCTGGGCGTGCCCCGCGACGCTTCCGACGAGGAGATCAAGCGCGCCTTCCGTCGCGCCGCGCAACGCCACCATCCCGACGTGGATACCAGCGACGGCGCGGAAGAGCGCTTCAAGGAGCTCAACGAGGCTTACCGCGTCCTCGGCGACCGGCAGCGGCGGAGCGCGTACGACATGTTCGGCCACGCGGGCGTGGGCAGCGCGACGGGCGGTGGCTTCGAGGGCTTCGGTGGCGGGTTCGGGCCCTTCGGCGACATCTTCGACGCCTTCTTCGGCGGCTCGCCCACCGGCACCCGGCAGCGGCGTCGGGTCGTGGCCGGCGCCGATCTGCGTTACGACCTGACCATCGAGTTTGCCGAGGCGATGGCCGGCGTGACGAAAGAGATCAGCTTCCCCACGCTGGTGACCTGCGACGTGTGCGGCGGCGCGGGCGGGGAGCCGGGCACCGAGCCCGAGACCTGCCCCGAGTGCAACGGCACGGGTGAGCGCCGGCGGGTGAGCCAGACGATCCTGGGCCAGATGGTGAACATCACCGCCTGCCCGCGCTGCAACGGCGAGGGACGGATCATCGCCACGCCCTGCCACAACTGCCACGGCGAGGGCCGGGTGCGCCAGGAGCGAACGCTGCAGGTCACCGTGCCGGCGGGGATCGACTCCGGACAGCGCATTGCGCTCGAGGGCCAGGGGGAGTCCGGGCCGCGTGGCGGTCTGGCGGGGGACTTGTACGTGGTCGTCACGGTACGTGACCACCCGATGCTGGTCCGGCGCGGGACCGAGCTGTACCACGAGCTGCCGGTCACGTTCCCGCAGGCCGCGCTGGGCGCCACGCTGCAGGTGCCGACCACCGAGGGATCCGAGGACCTGGTCGTGCCGCCCGGCACGCAATCGGGCACCGAACTGCGGCTGAAGGGGCGGGGCGTACCACGGCTGCGCGGTAGCGGGCGGGGCGACCTGCACGTGATCGTGACGGTGGTCGTTCCCGAGAAGCCGTCGAAGGCGGAGCGCGACCTGCTCAAGCAGCTGAACGAGGTCAGCGCCCCCGCGGTCCTGCCCAAGGGCGGCGGACCTGGCCTCTTCGAACGGCTGCGCGACATCTTCGGCTGAGCGCCGCCGTGCGCTGGCTGGAGCTCACCGTCGAGGCCGACGCGGAGGCGGTCGAGGCGGTCAGCGAGATCCTGGGTCGGCTCGGCCAGGGCGCCGCGGTGCGCCCGACGCGCTTGCTGCGCGATCCGGACGACGAGCTGTCGGTCCGCGAGGATCCCACGGCGCCGTACGAACTGACCGCTCACGTGGCCGATGATCCGGCCGCTCCGGCGGCCATCGAGGCCACGGAGCGGGCGCTCTGGCACCTGCAGGCCTTCGGCCTCCGTCCGGTCGGGACGCTTCGGGTCCGCCCGGTCGACGAGCGCGACTGGACCGAGGGCTGGAAGGAGGGCTACGCGCCGCAGCGCATCGGCCGCCTCCTGATCGTGCCCACCTGGCTGGATGCACCAGCCGACGAAGAGGACGTGGTCGTGCGGCTTGACCCGGGCATGGCGTTCGGCACGGGCCTGCACCCGACCACCCGCGGGTGCCTGGAGCTCCTCCAGCGGATTGGGCCGATGCCGCCGCGCGTGCTGGACGTCGGCAGCGGCTCGGGCATCCTGGGAATCGCCGCCCTGGCACTGGGCGCCGGTCACGTCGATGCATTGGACACCGATCCGGTTGCGGTGGAGGTCACGCAGGAGAACGCACGCCGCAACGGCGTGGACGCCCGCCTAGCCGTTCGCGCCGGCACGCTGGAGGAGCGCTGCGCGGACCCATATCCGCTGCTGCTCGCCAACCTGGTGGCCGCGGTGCTGATCGAGCTGGCCCCACGGTTGGCGGCGCACTCCGAGACGGACGGCATC
>DASSEC010000105.1:0-2441 GCA_035696685.1 Candidatus Limnocylindria bacterium
GGCCGGACCGCCGGAGACTTCCACCCTGGTGGTGGGCGAGGAGAACGAGGTGGCGTTCTCGACCAGCTCGGCGAGCAGATGGGCGACGTCGCTGGCGGCCTGGCCGGACAGCGTGAGGTCATGGATACCGGCAACCTGCACACGGGAGTAGTCCTCGACCTCGGCCACCGCGGCCTCGACCACGTCATGCAGCAGTACCGACTCGCTCCACCGGCGGCGCTGCTCGACACCCGACAGCACAATCAGGTTCTCCACGTTGCGCCGCATCCGAGTGGCGAGATGGTCCATCCGGAACAGCTCGTCGAGCCGGTCCGGGTCGACCTCGTTCCTCTCCAGCTGGTCGATCAGCTCGAGCTGCCGGTCGACCAGTCCCTGGCTGCGTCTGGCAAGGTTGTGGAGCAGGTCGCCGATGCTCTTGCGCAACGCCGCCTGCTCGGTGACGTCGCGGATGTTGAGCACTAGCCCGTTGACGCGGGGATCGTCGGCGAGGTTGGTGCAGATGCTCTCCACGTGATGCCACGACCCGTCTTGGTGCCGCAGCCGGCACGCAAAGCTGGCGGTCGCTCCCGGCGCCTCCACCAGCTTGGTGAGGGACACGATGACGTGGTGCTGGTCGTCGGGATGGACGAGGTCGCCCAGGGCGGTGCCGACGAGGTCGGCAGCTGGCCGGCCGAGCACCCGCTGCACCGAGGGGCTCTGATAGGCGATCGTGCCGTCGGGCGCAAGCACCGTGATGAGATCCGAGGAGTTGTTCACCAGCGAGCGGAACTGGGCAGCCTGCTCAGCGCCGGCCCGCCGCAGCAGCAGCCCCATGGCCAGGGCAGCGAGCGCGCTGAGCAGCCCAAGGGCGATCTCGATCCGGACCAGCCGGCTGAGGGATGCCTCGGTGTGCTGGGTGATCTCCCCGACGGCGTCGTTGGAGACGCTCGACAGCTGCGCGCTCAGCACCCGCAGCCGGTTCACGTCGGCGGCGTATTGCGGGTCGGCGCGCCCACCCTTCAGGAGGCGGTCGCCGGTGTGGGTCAACTCGTCGATGAGGCGACGGTTCTGATCGAGCTTGCGGCGGACCTTCCAGTCGCGAGCCACGGGGATCTCGACAAACGAGTCGTTGCCCTGTGGTGCGATGACGGTACCGCCGTCCAGCAGCGCATCGGCCTCCTGGTGCAGGGCCGTGCCGCTCCCTTCAGGGTCGGCCTGGAAGCCGTCGACGTCCAGCAGGACGTCCTTGGCATAGCGTTCCACGAGGGCCCGCTGGCGCGCGGCGATGTTGACAACCAGCGCCGAGCCACGCTCCTGCGAGGTGGCTCGCGCGTTGTAGCCAACGATCGCGGCCACCAGGACGATGAACACGGGGATGACCCAGCCGAACCGGCGACCCAGGCGCAGCTCGCCAAGGATCGGCAGCCGCGGAACCAACCGGCCGATGCCGGACCGGCCCCCTGCCGCCGTGCGCCGGGTCGCGCTCGCGGCTCCCACCTCAGCGGACGGTGAGCGCGGCATGCATCCCCCCCAGGTAGTGGCCCTCCATGTTGCAGTACAAGACGTAGTTGCCTGCCGCCAGGCGCAGGGCCAGGGTCCGGCGGTCGCCGATGTCGAGGCCCTCGGCCTCGTCGAGAAAGTCCATGCCGGGTGCGTCTTCGTTGATCGTCAGCCCGTCGCGCTGCAGCGGCAGCTTGTCAGGGGCGCGGTCGGTTCGTATGACGCTGAGCTCATGGGTGGTCGGGCCCTGATTGAGGATGCGGAAGCGGACGGTGCCGGCGGGCACGACGTCCACGTCCCGCCGGAGCGTGAAATCTTCGAGGAGCACGTTCACGGGGGTGCCGCGCGGCGTGGGATCGTGCCGGCGGGCCAGGGTGAGGGGGACCACGAGCGCCACCACGGCCAGCACGAGCGCGAGCGCCCACGCCCAGTGCCGCCTCGCCCGAGTCCACGCCATCCCGTCTACCTCCTCCAGATGGCCAGGGGTGTTCACCAGCCCTGCCCGCACGCCCTCCGTGACGTGGAGCGGATCCGGCCGGCGGCCAGGGCGGCGAGCAGCACCAGCGGCGGCAGGAGGATCGCGATGAACTTCTGGTGGATGCGGAGGTTGTCCAGCATCCCCCCCATCCTGGGGGACACGCGGGCATCAGGCCCATCGGGAAAGGTCGCATAGGAAGGGCGTGCGGGAGCATAGCACCCCGAGCCCGGAGACCCAGAATTCACCGTGGTCTGCCGAACAAGGTGCTAAACCTGCACCGAACGCTGCCGGCCCGGTGTCGGGTCGCCACCGAACTCGCCGCGCACATCACGGCGTTCCCGCCGCTGGAAATCCGCCTTCCGTGGGAGACGCCCGCTGGCGAGCCGACAACCGCTCGGCTCGCAAGCGGGATCGAGCCGTCCAGAGCCAACGCATGCACGCCCTGCGGCATTTCTACGCCTCGGTGCTGGTTGGATGCGGGCGA
>DASSEC010000106.1:0-6837 GCA_035696685.1 Candidatus Limnocylindria bacterium
GCCACCGGGTACATGCAGCCAGTGGCGACCACCACCGCGTCGTGGCGCTCCTTCAGCTGATCGAGGGTGATGTCGCGGCCGATCTCGACGTTGTAGTGGAACTCGACCCCGTGCTTGGCGACCCAGTTCACGTCCAGCTCGATCACGTCTCGTGGAAGCCGGAACGCGGGCACACCGATCAGGGTGGTGCCCCCGCCTGACGGCAGCGCTTCGTAGACGTGGACCTCGTGGCCGTAGGTCGCCAGCTCCTTGGCGACGGAGAGTCCCGCCGGTCCGGCGCCGATGACCGCCACGCTCTTGCCGGTGGCCGGCCCGACCACGATGTTGTCCGGCATGTTGTTGCCGTAATGCCAGTCGACCAGGAAGCGCTTCATGGCGCGGATGGCTAGCGGCTTGTCGATATCGGCTCGGCGGCAGGCCTTCTCGCACGGAGCCGAGCAGACGTAGCCGCAGATGGCCGCCACCGGGTTCGGATCGCGGGCGAGGATGTAGCCCTCTTCGAAGCGGCCCTCGGCGGCAAGCATCAGGTAGCCCCGGCAATTCGTATTGACCGGGCACCCTTCCTGGCACTCGATATTGCACTGGAGCCAGTCGACGCCGACTTCGGCGGTCTGGAACCTCAGCGGGATTGCGTTCTCACTGATCACGGGCGAGGTGGCACAGCGGGTTCCACACGAAATCCGTTCGGAGCCAAGCAGCGGCTAGCCGATGCTACCCGAGCGGCGCTTCGAGCGTCAAAGCAGAAGGACAGGGCGCTCATCAACCCCCGCCTGAGAAGTAGGTTGTGAACACACGCCGGATGAGCGGCGCCGCATCGGTCCCACCCGTGCCGAGGCGGATGTGGACGAGCACCGTGGCGGCCGCGATCCGAGGGTTGTCCGCGGGCGCGATGGCCGGGAACCAGGCGTCGGGATCGGGTCCGCCGGTTTCGGCGGTCCCGCTCTTGCCCGCGACCTGGATGCCATAGCCGGCGAACGCGGGGAATGCTGTCCCGTACGAGTAGTTGACGACGGCCTTCATGGCCTCGACCACGTAGCGCAGCTGGCCGCGGCCCACGCTGACCTTCTGCTTCAGCTGCCGATGGTTGCGCTCGACCACCGTGCCGTCCGGCAGGCGCGCCTCGGCGACGATGCGCGGGACCCACAGCTTTCCGCCGTTGCCAATGGCGGCATAGGCATTCGCCAGCTGCAGGGGCGTGCCCAGGTAGCTCCCCTGTCCGATCGCCAGCTGGACCTGGTCGAACGGGCCGTATGGATGGATCTTGCCGTCCCACCGCTTGGCCTTCTTGAAGTAGGCGGCGTCGGGCAGGATGCCGGGCTCGTCGGCCAGGTGCTTGATGCCGGTGGACTGGCCGAAGCCGAACTCGCGCACGACGTCGGTCAGCGCGGTCTTGTCCCGCTCATAGACCAGGATCGACAGCGGCATGTAGGTCGTGTTGCAGCTGAACGCCATGGCCTGCAGCAGGTCCACCAAGCCGGCCAGGTGATGGTCCATGTAGTTGTGGAACGTGAATCCCGAGTAGGTCCACGTGCCGTTGCACGTCATCCGCGTCGCGGCATTGGCCACGCCGGTCTTGAGCGCGGCCGCCAGCGTGAAGACCTTGAACGACGAGCCCGCCGGATAGGCGGCGAGCGCGGCGTGGCTGGTGCGAGCGGCCACGCCCGGGTCGGCCAGCGGGAGACCGCTCAGCGTGGATCCGATGGTCATCGAGTTCGGGTTGAAACGCGGCGCCGAGGCGAGCGCCCAGACATCGCCGTTCTTCGGGTTCAGGACTGCCGTGCCAGCCTCGCCGTACGGGGCGAGGGCAGCGTCAGCCGTGGCCTGGATGTTCGGCCGGAGGGTGATGACCACGTCGGCGCCCGGCACCATGTCACGCTGGAGCACGGTGACCGGCTTGCCGTCGACGGGCACCGCCTCGAGCTTGAAGCCTGGGCTGCCGGCCAGCAGCTCATCGGCGCCGGCCTCCAGGCCGCTGCGCCCCACCAGGTCCCCTTGCCGCACGCCGCGGGCTGCCAGGTCCTTGAGGTCCTTGGCCGTTGCCGGGGTGGCATAGCCGATGGTCTGCCCGGCGAGCCACTCCTGCGGATAGACCCGCGCCCCATCTGATCGCGTGCGCGCGAACACCGTGCCGTCCTGGGACACGATCTGGCCTCGCACGGGACCCTGGCGCCGCAGCCGCAGGCTGCCGTCGGCGCCGAGCTCCGGGAACAGGGTCGCTGGGCTCCAGTCAACCTGCCAGCCGTCCGCGGCGGCCACCAGCAGCAGGTTTCGGTCGAGCGCCACTGCGCCGAAATTATCGGTCGTGAAGGCCAGGTGGACGGGTACCTCCGCGCCCAGCCGCGGGCCTGCCAGCGGCGTATCCGGCGGCACGGGAGTGGCGACCGGCGTCGGGGAGGCCACTTCCGTGGGCTCCGGCGTCGAGCCGGAGGGCCGCGCGGTGGCCGTGGGAGCGGGCGCGTCGGGTGCACGCGGCGCGGCCGGCAGGACGATGCGCTGCGGCGTGCCCAACTGCCAATCGACCGCGGTGGCGCGCGTCATCGAATCGAAATCGCGCAGCAGGCCGCCGAAGTCGTCGGCCGACATCTGCTGGCGGTCTGCGGCGGTCAGTGCCCGGTACATCTTGGTGTAGCTGCCATCACGCCACTCCCCGAGGAACGCCTCGACGGCCGCGGGCACGCTCTCGATCGGCTGGGGAGCGATCGCGGTAGGGATGGGCGTTGCCGACGTCGTGGTGCTGCCGCAGCCGGCCATCACGGCCAGGATCAAGAGCCCGCTGGCCAGGCGGCTCCCCCGCATGCGACTCATCGGGCCAGCATCACGCGGCGGAAGCCCTCGGCGGCCCGGTAGCCGGTTCGCTCGCCGAGCTCCTCCGCGCGGCGGCGCAGCCACTTCGCCGTTTCGGCGAAGTCATGGAACTGGCTCTCGTGGCAGGCCAGCGCGGCGATCTTGCGCTCGATGGTGTCGCCGATATCAACGATCTGGTTCGCCTCGTTGGTGCTCCACAGGAACAGCTCGGCCACCTTCCACGGCTCGAGGCCCTGGTCGAGATGCTGGCGGAAGTTCAGCGGGTCTCGCGCGGTGGGGAACACGGCGTCCACGGTGACCTGCCCGACCGCCCGATGATCGGGGTGGTTGACCCATTCATTGTTGACGAAGACCACGGTGGGGTCGTGGGTCATGACCACCTCTGGGCGGAATGAGCGGATGGCGAACGTCACCCGCTCGCGCAGGCGAAGGCTCGGCTCAACCTGGCCGTCGGGTTCCTGGAGGAAATCCACACCCGCCACGCCGATCTCGGCAGCGGCGGCGCGCTGCTCGCCCTCGCGTCGGCGGCCAAGGGCGGCGGAATCGGTGGCGGGGTCATCAGTGCCCTTGTCGCCGTTGGTCAACAGCAGGTAGCGGACCTCGGCGCCCTCAGCGACCCAGCGCGCAACAGTGCCCGCTGCCCCGAACTCGATGTCGTCCGGATGCGCAGCGACGACAAGGACGCGTTCCGGGGTCGGCAGTCGATCGTCGGGCATGTGGTGAGTCCGCCCCATCGTAGCGGAGGGGCCATCGCGCGACAGGTTGGCGAATCAGTCGATCGTGACCGGCATCAGCGGCTCGACGAGCTCCACGCCGACCGGGAGGGCTGCCGCGCCGACGGCAGTTCGCAACGCGTCAAGGCGGATCACCGCGTCATCGGGAACGCGAAGGGCGCCATCGGCCCACGCCAGGACCTCGTCGTCATGCGTGAACAGGATGACCTGGCGCTCCGTGCTGAGCCGATGCAGCACCTCCAGCAGCTGGCGTTTGCGCTCGCCGTCGGCCTGGGCGGTGACCTCGTCGAGCAGCAGCGGGGCGCGCTCACCGGTTGTGACCAGGTGCTCGGCCATGGCCACCCGCAGCAGCAGATAGATCTGCTCGCGGGTTCCCTCTGACAGCAGGCGTGCGTCGCGCCACTGCCCGGTGGCCGCTTCCTTGACGCTGACCCGCAGCGATGCAGGGTCCACGCTCGCCTCGCTGTAGGCGCCGCGCGACACGTCGGGCAGCCAGCGACTGACCGCCTGGGCCAGGATCGGGGCGAGGTCGCGATGGACCCGATCCTGCGCCTCGCGGAGCAGCGCCAGGGTGGCGTCGATGGTGGCGGCGAGGCGTTCGACTCGCAGCAGCTCGGCGCGTGCGCCCGCGGCCGCCTCTTCGGCTTCCGCAACGTCTGGCAGGGCCATGCGCCGGGCGTCGAGCGCCCCGCGCCCCACGTCGTGCGCCTGGTCCAGCGACTGCGCCGCCCGTCGAAGGCCCGCCAGGTACTCGTCCGGGTCGATGCCCATGGGCATGCTGATGGTGTCGGGACGCAGACCCTCGGCCAACTCGTTCGCCCGCTGGCGTCGGCGCGCGGCCTCTGTCGTGAGATCCTCCAGCGTCCCGCCGTCGAGAAGCGTCTGGAGCTGCTGCCACTCCCCGAGCGCTTGCTGCCCGGCACGCAGCGCCTCGGCGCGATCACTGCGCCATTGGTCGATCCCGTCGCAGATCTCCTGCGGGTCGCGTTCCGGATCGATCCCGATCTCCCGCGCCGCCCCCTTAAGCGAGGCCAGGTCAGCGGCCTGGCGCTGGGCAGCTGCGGCAGCAGCGTCCTCCGCCGCGCGGCGGGCGTCCAACTGGCCTCGCAGGCCGTCCACGCGATCAGCGGCGCGGCGCTGCTCTTCGTTCGCGCGGCAACGGGCCAGGTAGGCCTCGGCCAGCGCGACCGGTTCCGTGATACCGGCGTCGCGGAAGCCTCGCGCCTCGACGGCCGCAGCCAGGTCACGCTGGGCGACGGTCAATGTCGCAAGCAGGGACCTCCGACGTTCCTCCCACGTCGCGTGGGCGGCGGCCAGCTGTCCCGATGCCGTGGCTTCGTCGGCAAGGCGGTCGAGCGTCGCCGGATCGTCGGGTAGCCCAGCAATGCGAGCTGCCTCCAACGCGCGCTCGCGATCATGGCGCGCTCGCTCAGCTGCCTCCCGGTAAGGAGCCAGCGCCTGCTCGTCGCGGCCCACGGCCGCTGTCCGAGCGCCGCGACCGGCCGCCAGGCCGATGATGGCGGCCAGCAGCAGCGCGCCGACCGCAACGACTCCTGCCAGCGCACCCAGGTTCACGAGCGCCAGGAGCAGCGCGCCGCCCAGACCCAGGACGGCGACGGCAGCGGCGAACGTCAGGCCCGGGCGCACCGACCGGCCCGCCCGAAGTCGCTCGAGCTCGGCCTCCAGGGCGCTGGCTTCCGGCAGCGACCGATGGTCGAGCCGCCGCGCCAGGGCACGAAGCTCGGCGGCGTCCAGGGCGTCGGTGCCCGGTGGCGGGGCGGGCGGTTCGCCACCGAGCATCTCGAGCGCCTGCTCGGCACGGGTGACGGCCGACTGTGCGTCCACGACGCTCGGATGAGCTTCGACATCGCCGGCAGGAGCGGGTGGCAGCGCGTCGAGCTCGCGCTGGATGTCCTCAACGGAACGACCGTGGAGCTCGATGCGACGCGGCCGGTTGTCCCATGCGTCACGCGCGGCGCTGACCTTCGCGACCAGCGTTTCGTCCGCGGCCAGGGAAGGCGGCGGAATGGGGTGGCGCGCGGCCAGGTCGGCGGCGCGGGTGGCACGCGCCGCGTGCTCGGCCGCCAGCATCCGTGCCTGCGCCGCCTCGGCGCCTGCAAGCCGCTCTCTGGCAGCCTCGGCGGCGTGCTCGGCCCCGTCGACCGCGGCCGATTGCTCGAGGTAGTCCGCGTGCTGTCGTCTTGCCAGGGCCAGTGCCGCCTCGGCGGCGGCGAGCCGGTTCTTGGCGGTCCGGAACGGGCCCTTTGCCGCCACCGTGTCGGCCCCGACCGCATCCTTGCGGAACTGCTCGAGTCGCGCGATCGCCTCGGCGGCAGTCGCATCGGTCCCGCGCGTGGCGGCCGCCCGCTGCATGTGCTCCTGCAGGACTTCGGCCGCATCGGCCACGGCGACGACCTGCGCCTGGTTGACCGCCACGGTGCTGGCAAAGGAGTCGCGATCAAGCCCCAACCAGCGGGACGCGTCAGGCGTCCCGTCCAGGATCTCGTCCGAGACGTCGCGTCCAAGCGCGACGTCCACGGCCCGGCAGGCGACCTTGGCGCCGAGGTCCTGGCTGATGTCGATCAGGCGGCCGTCGTCCAGCTGCAGCCGCGCCTCCACCTCCCAGCGATCCGGCTGGTCCCAAGGCCGATGCCGCTCGACGAGCTGACGCTCCGCGGCGGTGCCCGGTCCCTTCCCCCGGCGGAGGCCCGTGATCGCCAGGCGCAGTGCGGCGTGCCACGACGACTTGCCCGATTCGTTCGGCCCGGCAATCACCGTCAGGCCCGGAGCCAGCTCGAGCGTGCGATCGTGGAAGGGGCCGAAGGCGCGGGCAATCACCCGCTGGACGCGCATCAGGCGACCTCCAGGTCCGCGCGCCCCTCGAGCGCGCGCAGGCCGGTCAGCACGATGCGGCGGCGTTCCTCGAGATCGCTGATCTGCTCGATGGCATCGCGCACGAACTGGCCGCGCACCGTGGATTCGGCCGCAATGGCGTCGACGTCGTGTCCGACCCGCACAGCGCCAGCTCGCACGATCAGGCCATCGAGATGCTCGCCGAGCCGCTGCAGCTCGGCGATCTCCAGCGAGGCTTCCGGGGCCAGCTCCCCATCGAGCGTGACGCGCACGCAGCCGCGGAGCGGTGCGATGGCCGCGCTGACCGCGGCCTGGACGTCCGTCGCATGCTGCGCGCCGTCGATGCCGACGACGACGTCGTGCACCTCGGAGACGGCGACGGCACGCCGATCGCGCTGCACCGTCCCATCCGGCTGCACCTCGACCAGCACGGCACCACGATCCC
>DASSEC010000107.1:0-3141 GCA_035696685.1 Candidatus Limnocylindria bacterium
CCGGCCCCCCGCCAACCAAGGCGCAGGGCTCCGGCCCGGCGGACGCCGGGCCGGAGCGGGCCCGGGTCGGAGATCTTGCTGACTCAGGGATTGCTTACCTTGCCATCCGATTCTTCATCGGATGCGCTTTGATCATCCAGACGATCGGTCTGTATTCCGTCTGGAGCCACCTGGACCGACGGGCCACCCAACGTGAGCAGGCCAGATCCGTCTGGAGCCATTCAGATCGACGCGGAGCATCCGACTCGTAATCGGAAGGTCGTCGGTTCGAATCCGACCTCGGGCTCCGAACTGCAGGTCACAGCGTTGTAGCGCTCGCCTTGCTTACTCCCGTCAACGATCTTGTCGATCCGGCGCGCGACGGCGGCCAGGTGATGGGCGTGGGGTGGCTCTATCGGCGGCAGGAACGCCGTGGACCACGCACTAGAGACGGGATAACGGGTCGTCGCGCCTCGGCCGGGACACCGTGGCCAGCGCGTCCCGCAATGCCGCCCGGGAAGTGATGCCCAGCTTCGGGAAGATCCGGTAGAGGTGGGTACTGATGGTCCGGTGGGAGAGGAACAGCTGCGCACCGATCTGTTTGTTTGTCAGCCCGGCCGCCGCCAGCTCGGCGATCTCGTACTCCTGCCAGGTCAGTGCGGTGGCGGAGGTCTCCCTGCTGCTGCCCGCGGCGCGAAGCTCCGCTGCTGTGCGGGCAGTCCAAGGCTCGGCTCCGAGCTGCTCGAAGGCGCCGTGTGCCGCGGTCAGCTGTGCTCGGGCTGCGGCCGTGGCGTGGGCGCGGCGGAGCTGCTCGCCGTAGGCGAGCCGGACTCGGGCCAAGTCGAAGGGCCACTGCTGGACGCCAGGCAGGCCGAGCGCAGCCTCGAAGAGCGGGGCTGGGCGATCGTTGCCGGCGGCGAGCGCCGCGCAAGCGCGGACGACGAAGTCCAGTCGGGACGAGATGGCGGCGAGGTTGGCCTCGCGCATGGCGGCCACGTGGATGGCGGCCTCCTCCTTCCGGCCGGTACGCATCGCGGCCTCGACCAGTTCGAGGCACAGCCAGACTGCGGTCGCCGTGTGCGGTGGGAAGGTTCCGGGCGGGCTGACGGTGGCCGCGTTCTGGTAGGCATCCTCGAAATCACCCCGGCCGAGCGCATCGAGCGCGTTGATGTGCGCGGCCCAGATCCGCACCAGGTCCGCACGGCGCGGCGTTCCCCACCGGATCAGAGTGTCCGTCTGCTGGCGAGCCCGATCGTGGTCGCCGCGCACGGCTGCCATTAGCCCATCCAGGTAGTGAAAGTTCTGGGCAAACAAGAGATGCCCGTTCGCCACGCACGACTGGACGGCCTCAGCGATGATCTGGTCAGCCTCGTCCCAGCGGCCGTTGAAGAGTGCGTCCACCGCCAGGTTCCCGCGAGCGCCGATCGCCTGGGTCACGGCGCCGCCCTGCTGCTCTCCGCGGATGAGGCGGCGCAGCAGCTCGCGGCAGCTCGGCAGTCGGTCGACGTACACGGCCGCGGAGGTGAGCTTTCCGATTTCATCCAGGTCGACCTCCGCGTGCAGCCTCGCCAGGGCGCCATCGAGCCGGCTCAGGACGGCTGGGGTGGCCCGTACCGGATCGAAACCGTTTGTGAGCAGGACGTTGGCCTCCGGTGCCGCTGGGGTCAAGCGCGCCAGCGCGGCAAGGTATGGCCGCCACAGGTCCGCTCGGCTGCCCCAGAGGCACACCTGGAAGAGAGCATCAATGGCGGCGATAAGGGCGCGATCATTCGCGTCGAAGTCGCCGCCGTAGGCGTTGATGGCTACCACCACACGCTCGTGGGCAGAGTCGATGTCGCCGTCGCCATTGAGCATGAGGTAGGCGTCGGCGGACACGGCGTGCAGTTCGGCGCTGGCCCCGAGCGGGGTTTGCCGGGCCTGCGCCAGCAATGATGGGACCCGCTCCATCTGCCAGCTCATCGTGCCATCGATGAATGCGGCTTCGGCGAGGCGGTCACTGCGATCGGCCGGGTCGGGGCTGAGGTCCCCAGCGCGGGCCAGCAGAACCGCCGCAGCGGCTGGGTCACCACGGCGCAGGATGCGCCGCGCGCTGTCGTGCAGCAGCGCGGCTACCTCTTCGTCGGGAGCCAGCGTCGCCGCGGCCAGATGCCAGCATCGCCGGTCCGGCTGGTCCACCAGATTGTCAGCCAGCCGTCGGTGCGCCTCACGCCGTTCCTGCGCGGTGGACATCCCCACTACGGCCGAGCGCGTCAGCGGGTGCCGGAAGACCAGCTGTCGCGTGCTGTCATCGGCGCGCACCAGGCCGGCCCGCTCGGCCGGGGCCAGGCGCTCCAGTAGCTCGCCGCCGACGGCCCGATCAAGCAGCGCATAGTCGGCGGGCCCCGCCAGGACGGCCAGCAGCAGCAACTCGCGAGTGGTCGCCGGCAGCCCCGATATCCGGCCTGCGAACACTGCCTGCAGGCGGTCGGTGAGCGGCAGCACCGCGGGAAGCGCCTGCCATGCCGCCCGCTGCGGACCGCTGAGCGCGGGCGGCAGCTCCAGAAGGGCCAGCGGGTTTCCCTGGGCCTCGTCCAGCAGCCGCTGGCGGACCCGGGGTGCGAGCGTCGGGAAACGCGCGCGCAGCAGGGCCAGCGCCGCCTCGGGATCCAGTAGGGCCAGATCGTGACGGGTCATGCCCGCAGGCTCGAAACCTCCGAGCGCTCCCGTCCGTGCCGCGGCCAAGAAGCCGGCCCGGCTGCCGCCCAGCCGCCGCACCACGAAACTCAGCACGTCAGCGCTGTACCGGTCCATCCACTGCAGATCGTCAACGACCAGCAGCAGCGGCCGCCCGGCGGCCATCCCGCGGATGAGATTCAACGCTGCCTGTGCCACCTGAGGCGGCTTCGGTGGGTCACCTTCGGCCACGCCCAGCACGACGGCCAACGTGTCCCGATGCACGGGGAGGAGCGTGTCCAGGCCGGCAGACAGGGGAATCAGGATCTGGCTCAGCCCCGAGAAAACGCCCGTCGTCTCGAACTCGACGCCCTCGGCCCGCACCACCCGGGTTCCTGCGGTCACGGCGCGATCCGCGGCGACCTGCAGCAGCGCGGTCTTGCCGACCCCGGGCTCGCCTCCGAGCAGTAGAGAACCGCCCTCGCCCGCTGCCCGGGCCAGGAACTCGTC
>DASSEC010000108.1:0-2689 GCA_035696685.1 Candidatus Limnocylindria bacterium
CCGTCAGGCTGCTGACCACGACGACCGGTCCTGCACCCTCGGGCAGGCGCTGAATGTAGCCCCACGGTCCGCGACGGACCCACACCGCCCGCAGGCCTGCGGCAAGCGAGGGCAGCACGTCGTTGTCCACCCGATCGCCGACGTAGGCCACGCGTTCTGGCGGCGCGTTGCCCATCAGCTCGAGCGCGCGGGCGAAGAAGGCGGGATCCGGCTTGGCCACGCCCATCTCGTCGGACATGGCGATGACCTCGGGCTGGATGCCCAGCGCACGCAGCTCGGCGCTGCGCGAGGCGGGCTGGTTGGCGAGCACGGCCACTCGGTAGCCGGCCGCGACCAGCTCCGACAGTGCCGGCCGCGCATCAGGGTAGAGGTCGTGCTCCTGGAAGCCGCCATATCGCTGCTCCACCTCGGGGATGCGGGCTCGCCACTCGGTCTCGGCAAAGCCGAACTCCCCGAACACGTCCCGATGCTCACCGCCCCGGGCGATCATCGCGCCCAGCGCCGCCATGAAGGTGAGCTGGGGGATGGCGAGCACATCGGCCCAGGTGCGCCAGATGCGCGTCTCGTCGATGAGCGTCTCGCCGACATCCAGGCACACCCACCGGCCCATCGGCTCCATCAGCCGCCCATCCCGGCGCGCACCCGCTCGATGACCGCCGCGACCTCCTCGATCGGCAGCTCCGGGTGATCCAGGCTGGTCATCTCGGTCGCGCCGCTGGGAAGCTTGCGGTGCTCGACCCGTCCGCTGATGAGCTCGGTGTTGAGCACGCCATCCGGTGCGTTCGGCGCGAGGTGCACGTGGATGTGCGCCACCCCGCTGCCGAAGACGTAGGCGTATACCAGCGCACCGTCCGTCGCGTCGCGCAGGACGCGGCTGGCCCGGGCGATGGCCGGGCCGAAGGTCGCCGCTTCGGGACCGTCCAGGTCGGCCAGGTACGGGATGTGGCGGATCGGCTCAAGGTAGGCAAAGCCCAGCGTGTTCCCGGTGCGCGACATGGAGAGGCGCCAGTGCTCGTCGCGCCAGACCTCTACCCGATCGAGCTCGGCATCGCCCGCCGCGCCGCGGCAGATCACGCAGTCCGGCTGCTCCATGAGCCGATGCTACCTGCGCAGCATCCGGTCGTGCCGCGATCCCCCTGGAACGCGAGGGCCAGCGGGGGTCAGCGCTTCCCGAAGATGGAGCCCAGGACGTCGCCCATGCCGCCGCTCGTCTGGCTTCCGGACCCGCCGCCGAGGACGCTTCCGAGCAGGTCGCCGATGTCCGGCGACTCGCCGGCGGCGCGCTGCGTGTCTCCTCCGAGCACGTCGGTGATGTTGTCGAAGCTGAGCCCGCCGCTCCGCTCCTTCTTGCCGAGCATGCCCATCACGATGGGCGCCAGCAGCGGCAGCAGGGACATGATCGAGCTCAGGTCGAGACCGCTCTTGCCGGCCAGCGCCTGGGCCGCGGGCTGTGTCTGATCACCCAGGACATGGTTCACGATGCCCTGGCCGTCGGTCGCTCGACCGCTGAGCTGGCCATCGAGGTATGCCTGCAGGTTGTCCACCACCGACCCGTCGTGGTCCTGGGTGATCGCCTGCTGCAGTCCGCTGCGGCGTTCCGGATCGGCTGCCTGCTTGCCGAGCGCGGCGAGAAGCAGCGGGATGGCGCCATCGATGGCGGACCGGGTCTGCTGGGGATCAGCTCCGATCTTCTGGCTGATCTGGTTGACGGTGTCGCCGGAGAGATGTGACCGAAGCTCGTCGAGAACGGAGCTGGATGTCTGCGCCATGGCCGCCTTCCTGTCTGGGCGCTCGGGGGGACCGGCAGTATAGGCGGGCCGGTCGGTCAGGCCTGCTTCACCCCGGAGACGAGGCTCTCGACCGATGGCTTGGCATCGCCGAACAGCATCTTCGTCTTCTCGTTGCTGAACAGCGGGTTCGGGATGCCGGCGAAGCCCGTGCCGCGCCCGCGCTTCAGCACGACGATGTTGTGTGCCTGGTCGACATTGAGGATGGGCATGCCGGAGATCGGCGAGCCCTCCTCGCGGGCGAGCGGGTTGACCACGTCGTTGGCGCCGATGACCAGGGCGACATCGGTATCGGCGAAGTCGTCGTTGATCTCGTCCATCTCCTTGAGCCGGTCGTAGGGAACGTTCGCCTCGGCCAGGAGGACGTTCATGTGACCGGGCATGCGGCCGGCCACGGGGTGGATGGCGAATTGCACGTCCACGCCCTTGGCCAGCAGCAGGTCCATCAGCTCGCGCACCGGACCCTGTGCCTGGGCCACCGCCATGCCGTAGCCGGGCACGATGATCACGCGGCTGCCGTAGGCCATCAACACCGCGGCGTCCTCGGCGCTGATCTCGCGCAGGTTCTCCTCGCCCTCCGCGGCGACCGTCGCCTCTCCGCCGGTCCCGAAGCCCGCGAACAGGACGTTGAACAGGGAGCGGTTCATGGCCCTGCACATGAGCTGGGTGAGGATCGCGCCCGACGCCCCCACCAGCGTCCCGGCGATCAGCAGCGCGTAGTTGCCCAGCACGAAGCCCGTGGCCGCCACCGCGATGCCGGTATAGGAGTTGAGCAGCGACACCACCACGGGCATGTCGGCGCCGCCGATGGGCATCACCAGCTGGACGCCCAGCACCAGCGCCAGGCCGCAGAACAGCAGGAACAGCGGAACGGAGTTGGCGATGGCCGCCAGGTAGACCCC
>DASSEC010000109.1:0-3726 GCA_035696685.1 Candidatus Limnocylindria bacterium
CAGGAGCGCCGGGTGCTGGCCCACCTCGCCGAGGGCGAGTCGAACCGAGAGATCGCCGCGGCCATGGACCTGGCCGAGAAGACGGTGCGCAACTACGTCAGCAATGTCCTCGCCAAGCTGTCCCTCGCCAGCCGGGCGCAGGCGGCCGCCTACGCGATCCGCAATCGCCTGACCGAGCTCAGCCATGAGCAGCCCGGCTGAGCGCCGCCGGGAGGGTTGGAAGGGAGCCATCCTCGTCCCTGCCGTCGTGCTGGCGCTGGCCGGCTGCCTGGCCACGCCATCGGCTTCGCCCAGTCCATCCGCCCAGGTCACGCCGCGGCCCACGCCGAGCGCGTCACTGGACACGACCGGCAGCCCAGGCCCGACCCCGGAACCCCCGCTGTCGCTGGCGCTGCCCAACCGCCAGGACCCTCGCACCGTGTCCGTCAGGGTCCGGCCCGACGTCGCGGCCGACGGCGACGGCGAGCTCACGGTGGTGGTCGAGAACGGGACCGATCGGCGCATCCGCGAGCTGGTGCTCCGCTGGCCGACCGCGCTGCGGGACACGCTGTTCCTGGCTCCGTTCAAGCCATCCGAGCAGCGCATCCGGGAATTCGGCCCTCCGCTGCACCAGGATTGGACCTCGTGGGTTGACGGTCCCGGGGAGCACGGCGAGCCCGCGGGCACGACCTCGCTGGGCTGGGGCCCGTTGCTGCCGAACGCGACCCTCACCATCCCGATCCTGGTGACGCGGCGGGCGGCCGGCGACGTTGCCTTCGACCTGCAGGTCCTCGCCGATGAGCGGGTGCTGACCCTGCCCGGCGACGGCCCCGCCGAGCTGCGCGTCAGCGTCCCGTAGCAGAGGAGGTCACGTGCGCGCCATCCTGCCCTCCTGGCTGGACCCCGATCCTGCCCTGCTCGCGCGGCTGGGCGAGGTGTTCGATCCCGAGCGGCGGGTGCTGGCCGCGCTGGAGCGAATCGTGCCGATCTCGGGCAAGCGCATCGCCGACGTGGGTACCGGCATCGGCCACTACCCCATGCTGCTGGCGCGGCGGACCGGACGGACCTACGGCATCGAGGCGGAGCCGGAGCTGCTCCGCGTCGCCAGGGAGCGGACCGGCGCCCTGCACCAGCCCAACATCCGCATCGTCGAAGGCGGCGGCGACCGGCTGCCGCTGCGGGACGGCGCCGTTGACATCGTCCTGTCGGGCCAGATCGAGCCCGACGACGCGTGGCTGCCGGCCATCGCGGAGGCGGTGCGCGTGCTTCGCCCCGGGGGCCGGCTGGTGGTGATCGGCTACTACGGCCGCGACGACCTGGCGGCGCTGCTGGAGCCGGAGGCCGTCGAACGCGCGCTGGATGCCACGCGGCGGCGCACCGGCTGGTGGTTGCGGCACGGCTTCAAGATCAAGGTGGTGCACAGCCAGCTGGCGCTGGGCGACGAGGCGACCGCCGCCGAGCTGCTGCCCAGGCTGTACGGCGAGCGCAGCCGCGACTTCCTGGCCGGGCCGCATCCGCTCAGCCTTCGCCTGCGGCTGGGCCTCTATCACCTGGCCGCTGCTGAAGCGTAACTTCAGCCAGGCGCAACCGGCGATTCGTGCGCGTCCGCACCGCTATCTGCCGGATTCCGTGCAGGAAGGGCGTTGCAGCCGCGAAACCATGCATCTATGATCGCCCGGTCGAAGGCCAGGCTCTTCTCCCCCCGGAGCCTGGCCTTCGGCGTGCCCGCCGGCCGGTGCCATAATGCTCATGCCCATTTCTGGCCCGCCGCCCATCGCGCGGCGCGGCACACGTCATGTCCGGAGGCTTGCTCTGATGGCGACCACCACGCCGCGCATGAAGATCACCTACGCCACGTTATCGGCGGACAACGAGGAGCTGCAGTCGGCCTTTGACGAGGCCGTCGAGCGCGTCCGCGGCCAGCTCGGCCAGTCCTATCCCATGCTCATCGGCGGCGAGGAGCGGCGGGGAGCGGAGGAGTTCGAGGACCGCTCGCCCATCGACCGCGACATCGTGGTGGCCCGTTTCCCAATCGGCACGCGGGAGGATGTCCGCGACGCCATTGGCGCCGCTCGCGGCGCGTTCCCGGCATGGCGCGATCTCGGCTGGCGCCGTCGGCTGGAGCTCATCCGCCGGGCGGCAGATCTCATCAGCGAACGCCAATTCGAGTACGCGGCGTTCATGTCGTTCGAGGTCGGCAAGAACCGGCTGGAGGCGCTGGGCGACGTTGAGGAGACCGCGGACCTGCTGCGCTACTACAGCGACGAGATGGAGAAGGCCGATGGCTTCGTGAAGCCGATGGGCTCGCTCTCCCCGACCGAGCACACCCGCAGCGTTCTCAAGCCGCACGGCGTGTGGGCGGTGATCAGCCCGTTCAACTTCCCCATGGCCCTCGCCGGCGGTCCGGCCGCCGGCGCGCTGATCGCGGGCAACACGGTCGTCATGAAGCCGTCCAGCGACGCGCCGCTGCTCGGCTACAAGTTCGGCGAGGCGCTGCGCGACGCCGGCCTGCCGGCCGGGGTCTTCAACCTGGTCACCGGCCCCGGCGAGACCGTGGGCGCCGAGCTGCAGGAGAGCCCCGATATCGACGGCATGGTCTTCACCGGCTCGTACGAAGTCGGGATGAAGCTGTACACGCACTTCACCCGTGACTACCCGCGGCCGATCATCACCGAGATGGGCGGCAAGAATCCGGCCATCGTCACCGCCACGGCCGACCTGGACGAGGCTGCCGAGGGCGTCATGCGGTCGGCCTTCGGTTTCGACGGACAGAAGTGCAGTGCCAACAGCCGGGTCTACGTGGAGCGTAGCGTGGCTCGCGAGTTCGTCGACAAGCTGGCCGAGAAGGCCAGGTCCGTCAAGGTCGGCGACCCGACCCGGCGTGACCGATGGATGGGCCCGGTCATCAACGAGCGGGCGCTGTCGAAATTCACCGACGCGGTCGAGGAGGCGAAGCGCGACGGCGGCACCATCGAGGCTGGTGGCGAGGTCCTGCGCGAGGGGGGCACCGAGCGCGGCTACTTCCCGACCCCAACCGTGGTCACGGGGCTGCCGCTGTCGCATCGGCTCTTCCGCGATGAGCTGTTCGTCCCCTTCGTCGTGGTGGGCGAGGTCGACTCGCTGGACCAGGCGCTGAGCGAGGCCAACGCCACGCCGTACGGACTGACGGCCGGCATCTTCAGCCACGACGACGCCGAGATCCGCCGCTTCCTGGACACCATCCAGGCCGGCGTCGTCTACGTGAACCGGCGAGCGGGCGCCACCACCGGGGCCTGGCCGGGGATCCAGAGCTTCGGCGGCTGGAAGGGATCGGGCTCGTCCGGCAAGAGCGGCCTCGGCCCGTACTACGTCCAGCAGTTCCTGCGCGAGCAGTCCCAGACGGTGATGGGCCAGGAGCCTCCGCCGGCATGACGGACGGCTCCCCAAGGCGGAACGGTCACCCCAACGGCGCGGCGACCCTCCACTCCCTGGACGAGCTGGACGAGCTCGACCCCACGGTCGATCCCTCCGGCTGGTTCAGCGTGCAGCTGCGCTATGCCTACCTGGTCGGCGCCGCCCAGTCGCCGGCGATGATCGAGGACCGGGTGGTGCTGGTCGACGGCGAGGACGAGGAGACGGCGCTGGGCCGCGCGGTCGAGATCGCGGCCGAGTATGAGGACGACTTCGAGACAGCGGCCGGCGCCGAGGGCAGCATCCGCTTCGAGGGCATCGTGGCCATCAAGGAGCTCGACGATCCGCCGGCGTCCG
>DASSEC010000110.1:0-6762 GCA_035696685.1 Candidatus Limnocylindria bacterium
GGGAGCGCGGCGCGGAGTACGGCACGTCGACCGGGCGCCCGCGGCGCTGCGGCTGGTACGACGCGGTGGCGGTCCGCTTCAGCGTGCGGCTGGCGGGCTACCAGGCCATTGCGCTGACGAAGCTCGACGTGCTCGATGGCCTCGAGCGAATCCGTATCGCGACGGCCTACCGGGATCCGGCCGATGGGCGGCAGTGGGACACGGTGCCGGCCTCGACATCGGCCTATGAGCGGCTGGAACCGGTCTACGAGGACCTGCCGGGTTGGCAGGCCGATACGACCGCGTGCCGCGCCTGGGACGACCTGCCCGCCGCCGCCCGCGCCTACGTGGAGCGGCTCGAGGCGCTGGCGGGCGTACCGGTCAGCCACGTCAGCGTCGGTCCGGAGCGCGAGCAGATGATCGTGCGGGAGCCCAGGTGAAGCAGCCCGCGCCGGCGGATGACGCCCGCGCGACCAACCTCGGACTGGCAGGTTAGGACTCCCACGCCGTGCGCCTGGCGATCGCGGTGGCCATTTCGCTCGCGCTCGCGGCCTGCAGCCAGCCAACGGGCAACGTGCTGGACGTCGCGCGTGCCGGCTTCCGGGTGACGGTCCCCCACGGCTGGGACGCGCGTGGCACCGATCGGGCCGAGTGGGCCGACGAGGACACGGTGGCGCTGTTCGCCAGCCAGCCGCTCGACCCGCAGTGCGAGGCAGCCGGGTCGGCGGTCAATTGCACGACGCCCGTCGCGTCACTGGCCGAGGGCGCCGTCCTGGTCTGGTGGCTGTCAGAGAACTGCGCCGGCGCCAGCTGCGAGCCGCCGAACGGGGAGCGGGTGCTGGTCGGTGGACGCCCGGCCACGAGGATCGCGACCTCGCATCTCTGCGACTCCTTGGGCGCCACTGCCGAGCATGCGTACCTGGTGACGGTCACGCCCCAGCGGCTGGACGCGATCGTCGTCTGCGAGCGGAGCGCGACCGACGAGACGAAGGCCCGGCTGCTGGACATGCTCGAGCATGTGAGCTGGCAAACGCCCTGACGCGGTGGCCGCTCCGCGTCGGTACGGACAGCCCTCCCGACCGCTGATCACCCACCGCTATACTCGCCGAAACCCGCAGCGCCCCGGCCGGTGCCAGCCATGATCGAGCAGCCGACTCTCGCCACCGCAACCGACCGCCTGCGGCGCGCGTACGGCTTCGAGGAAGTCGCGCTGGTCCCAGGTGCGGTGACCGTCGATCCGGCCGAGGTGGACCTGGCCGTTGACCTCGGTGGGCTCCGGCTGGAGATTCCCTTCCTGGCCTCGGCCATGGACGCGGTGGCCGACGTCGACTTCGCGGTGCGCATGAGCCGTCACGGCGGCGTCGCCTTCATCAACCTCGAGGGCCTCTACACGCGGTACGAGGACGCGTCCCCGATCATCGAACGGGTGGCCGCCGCGGACAGCGGCGAGGCCGCAGCGCACGTGCTGGCCGAGGCGTACGCGGCGCCCATCCGCAGCGAGCTGATCACCGCGCTGATCGCCCGGGTCAAGGCCCAGGGTGCGCTCGCCGCGGTGTCCACCACGCCCGCATCCGCCTGGGACCACGCGGAGGTGGCAGCGGCCGCGGGAGCGGACCTGTTCCTGGTGCAATCGCAGGTCAGCAGCGCACATCACATCTCGACCTCGGGACGGGTGCTGTCGCTGGCCGACCTGACCGGCGCGCTGCGCCTTCCGGTCCTCGTCGGCAACACCGTCAGCGGGGACGCGGCCTACCAGCTCATGCAGCAGGGCGCGGCCGCGATCCTCGTTGGCGTGGGCCCCGGCGCGGCCTGCACAACGCGAGAGGTGCTGGGCATCGGCGTGCCGCAGGTCAGCGCCACCCTGGAGGTCGCTGCGGCCCGCGATCGCTACCAGGCCGACACGGGGCGGTACGTCCCGGTCATCACCGACGGGGGCATGAAGACGGGCGGTGACATCGCCAAGGCCATCGCCTCCGGGGCCGATGCGGTCATGCTCGGCTCGCCATTCGCGGCGGCCATCGAGGCGCCTGGGCGCGGCTTCAACTGGGGCATGGCTGCGCCGTCGCCGACGCTGCCGCGCGGCACCCGGATCCGCATCGGCCAGCAGCTGCCGCTCGAGCAGATATTGTTCGGCCCCGCTGCCACGACGCATGGCACCCAGAACCTGGTGGGGGCGCTGCGCCAGTCGATGGCCGCGCTCGGCGCGCGCACCATCGAGGAGATGCATCGGGTCGAGATGGTGATCGCGCCGGCCATCGCCACCGAGGGCAAGTCCTGGCAGCTCGCCGGCCGCGAGTAGCACAAGCCTCGGCGACCGAGCCGGTCCTGACCGAGCGCCAGCTCAATCGCGCGCTGCTCGCGCGGCAGCTCCTGCTGGAGCGCGGCAGCGGCAGCCTGGAGGACGCCGTGGAGCAGGTTGGCGGACTGCAGACGCAGGTCGCCAGGTCGGGGTACATCGGCCTCTGGACTCGCCACGCCGGCCTCAGCCGACAGGCCTACACCGATGCACTGCTCGACCGACGCCTGGTCCAGGGCACCATCATGCGGGTGACCATCCACACCGTCACGGCGGCCGATTACTGGCCGATGACCATCGCCGTTCGCCGCGCCCGACGAGCGTGGTACCTGCGGACCTGGAGCGGCGGTCGGACCGAGGCGGACATGCGACGCGCGGCCGACGCGACGCGCCGGGCCCTCGCAGACGACCCGCTGCCGCTCCGCGAGCTGCGTGCCAGGCTCAGCGCCAGGGGATTCGGCGCCAATCCGGGCGATGGCTTTGGCCTGTGGGTCGACCTCGTGCGCATCCCGCCGCCCGGGACCTGGGACCGCCCGCGGGCCGATCTGTACGGGCTGGCCGAGGAGTGGCTGCCGCCACCGAGGCACCTGGCCGAGGACGACGCGCGCGACATGCTGCTGCAGCGCTACCTGGCGGCCTTTGGCCCGGCCCGCCTGGCCGACGCCTCCAACTGGACCGGGCTGCCGGTTGCCGAGCTCCGCCCGGTCGCGACGCGGCTCGGGCTGTGCCGATTCCGGGACCAGCAGGGCCGCGAGCTGCTTGACCTGCCGGACGCGCCGTTGCCTGATCCCGACACCCCGGCTCCGCCGCGCTTCCTGCCGTCGTTCGACGCCACGCTGCTGATCCAGGCTCGTCGCACCCAGATCCTGCCCGAGGCGTATCGGCCGCACATCTTCAACGTCCGCACCCCGCAGTCGTGGAACACATTCCTGCTCGACGGCCAGGTGGCGGGCACGTGGAGCTACGCCGACGGCCAGATCGCGCTCGACCCACTGCGGAAGCTCAGCCGGCAAGAGGCGCGCAGCCTGGACGACGAGCTTCACGGCCTGCAGCGGTTCCTGTTCGAATGACCTGGCAGGAGGTCGCTGACCGCATCTTCGTCAGGCGCTACGCGTTCTTCGACCAGTCGATCGCCGCTGTCATCGGGCGCGAGGGCGCGATCATCGTCGACACACGGACGACGGACGCCCAGGCGGCGGAGCTGGAGGCCGACCTCCGTTCACTGACGGAGGTGCCACTGGCGGCGGTCGTCAACACGCATCATCACTACGACCATTCGTTCGGCAACGCGCGCTTCGCGGCGGCGCCGATCTGGGGCCACGTTCGATGTGCCGAGGTCCTGCGCACCCGGGGCGAGACGATGCGCGCGGACGTCATGCGCTCCCTGCCGGCCCTGGCCGATGAGATCGCCCGGGTCGTCATCACGCCGCCGGACCGTACGTTCGACGAGACGGCCTCGATCGATCTCGGCGACCGCCGAATCGAGCTCCGCTACCTGGGACGCGGGCATACCGACAACGACATCGTGGTCGTCGTGCCCGACAGCGGAACGCTCCTCGCCGGCGACCTGCTCGAGAACGACGCACCGCCTTCGTTCGGCGACGCGTACCCCATCGCCTGGGCCGTGACCCTGCGCGATCGGCTCCTGCCCCTCGTCACGGAGGTCGTGGTGCCGGGCCACGGCCGGCCGGCCGGTCGCGCCTTCGCGGAGCGGCAGGCTGCGGAGCTCGCGGAGCTTGCCCGCCTCATTCGCGAGATGGCCAGCGGCGCCATCGGGCCCGACGAGGTCAGGGCCGCTTCGCCGTACCCGGCGGAGACGACGCGCGTGGCCCTCGAACGGGGCCTCGACGAGGTGCGCGGCAGCGCCGGCGGCTAGGATGAGCGACATGGACAGAGCATCGGTCCAGCGCTGGCTGGACGCCTACGTCAACGCCTGGCGAGCCAACACCCGCGAGCCGATCGTGGCCCTCTTCACGGACGACGTCGTCTACCGCTTCGCACCCTATGGCAACGCGAACGAGCGGCATGGAATCGACGCCGTGGCGGATGAATGGCTGCGCGAGCCGGACGCGCCGGACAGCTGGGAAGCGCACTACGAGCCGTACGCGGTCGATGGCGACCGGGCCGTGGCGACCGGGTGGAGCAACTACGTCGCGACCGACACCGAGGCTGCGCGCAGATACCACAACGTGTTCCTGATGCGCTTCGCGGCGGACGGCCGCTGCGCCGAGTTCACCGAGCTCTACATGCGCGAACGGGCGGGCTAGGCCAGGGGCCAGACCACCTCGGTCCGCAGCTGCGCGGGATCTGCCACCTCGGACGGATCGTCGATGTAGGACTCCCATGGCCCTGGGCCTTCCTCGGCGCCCTTGGCGTGGATCCAGTCGTGCAGCCGGTCGTACGCGGCGCTGAGCCCCTCGTACGAGCCGTGGTGCACGGTGACCGCGGCGTTTCCGCCCGGCAACTCCGAGGACCCCAGCTCGCCGGGATCGCACTCGGCCAGCGGCCGCAACCCGACGAGCGGCATCGACACCGGGATGCCGATCTCCACGTCCACTCGCTCCGGGCCGAACTCGTGGTAGCGCCCGTATGGTGCGCCGGCCGGCTCCCCGCCGCGGTTCGCGATGCCGTCGGCGATGTTCGGCAGGTGGAAGTCGAACAGGTCGCCCAGGTCCAGCTCGGCCATCGGGCGCTGCACACGCACGGCGATGGTCGGCTGCGGGGTGAGCTCGACGACGCGAGTCTCGGCAGCGGAGGTCTCGTCGGTCGGGGTGGACTCGTCTGTCATGGACCTAGGGTACGCCAGCGCCCCTGATGCAAGAATCGCCGAATGAACGATGTCGAGGTCGCCCGCGCTGCCGCGGCCGCCGGCGCCGCCATCGTTCGAGAGCGCTTCGGCGCGGCGACGAAGCGGATCGAGAAGGGCGGCCGCTTCGAGTTCGCCACGGATGCGGATATCGATGCCGAGCGGCGCATCATCGAGATCCTCCGCCACGAGCGACCGCGGGACGGCGTGCTGGGCGAGGAGAGCGGCCGGCTGCACGGCGACCGCGAAGGCGAGGGCGATCGCAATCGCCTCTGGCTGGTGGACCCGCTGTGCGGAACCAACAACTTCGCCGCGGGCGTGCCGCTGCTGGCGGTGAACGTCTGCCTGGCGTTGGGCGGTCGACCCACCGTCGCGGCCGTGGCGGATCCCTTCCATGTGGAGACGGCCTGGACCGATGGCACCCGCGCCGGCATCCACCGCGATGGGGAGCCTGGCCCGCTCCGCCCGGACGGCGGGGCCACGGCGGTCGACGTGAACCTGGAACCGCCGCACCCATCGGCGCCGTTCACCACGCTGGCCATGATCGGTGACCCTGCGTTCCAGGCGGAATTCCAGGCGCGGGTGACGGCGACCACGCTCACGCTGACCTGGGTGGCCATGGGACGGCGCGCCGCCTACGTCAGCGACGGCGACCTGCGGGAGAACATGCATTTTGCCGCGGGCGTGGCCATCTGCCGTGCCGCCGGCTGCGTGGTGACGGACCTCAACGGCGACCCGCTGCCGCCCGATGGTCACGGCTGGGGCCTGCTGGCTGCCGCCGACGCGCGGATCCATGCAGCACTGCTGGCCGTCGTCCGGCGCCTCGCAGGCGATAGACTGGCCACCTGAGCGACACCATCGAGAGCCAGCCCGGCCAGGAGGACGCCACCGGCCCTCGCCGCGAGCGGGGCCGCACGGTCCATGGCGAGGCGGCCAACGCCGGCCATCGCGTCCTTGCCCCGGACGACGTCGAGGTGGAGGCCTACCTCGAGCAGGCGCTGCATGCCGCTCCCCCCGACCGTCCCGCGGCAACCGCGGAGCCCGAGACCGTCATCGTCCTGGACTTCGGCAGCCAGTTCGCACAGCTCATCGCCCGCCGCGTCCGGGAGCTCAACGTGTACTCCGAGCTGTTGCCGCACGACACGCCGTGGGCGGAGATCGAACGGCGGGCGCCGAAGGCCATCATCCTGTCGGGCGGGCCCTCATCGGTCTATGACGCCGATGCGCCGAAGGCCGATCCCGCCATCTGGTCCGGCCGCATCCCGGTGCTGGGCATCTGCTACGGCCTCCAGCTGATGGCGCACGAGCTCGGCGGCGAGGTGGCGGCCAGCGACAAGCGGGAATACGGGCCAGCCTCGGTCCAGATCACCACGGAGGATGGCCTGTTCCGCGGCATCGACCGCGAGCAGCCGGTCTGGATGAGCCACGGCGACTCGATCCTTCGTCCGCCGGACGGCTTCCGGCCCACGGCCCAGAGCGATTCGACCGCCTACGCCGGGCTCTTCGACCCCGATCGGCGCCTGTACGGGATCCAGTTCCACCCCGAGGTGGCCCATACGCCGCGTGGCCGGGACATCCTGCGCAACTTCGTGGTGGATATCGCCGGCGCCACCCAGACGTGGACGCCTGCCAGCTTCGTCGAAACGACCGTGGCCGGCATCCGGCAGCGGGTCGGCACCGG
>DASSEC010000111.1:0-15794 GCA_035696685.1 Candidatus Limnocylindria bacterium
GACGGCGGCGAGGGCTCCCCCCGGCGCCCGATGTTCAGCAATCGCCCGTAGGACGTCCTCCACCTCTTGCGACTCCTTGGCTGAGGTCATGTAGGCGGCCGTAAACGTCATCCGTGTGGCGATGGCGGCTCGTGCCCGGGCCACGTACTCGCGCCGTCCGCTCATGACAACGTCCGCCGGATGAAGGGTGACTTCAAGGCTGCGGTTCCGCAGGACGAACAGCTTGTCCGGCACCAGGCGCCTGACGCTGCCGCCACCGACCGCGGCCAACAAGCGGGATGGCATCTCCAGGACCCACGGCGCCCTCCCGCGTCCTATCTCCAAGCCCGCGCCGTCGAGCGCCTGCTCGAGGTCGGTGGCGACCCGGTCATAGCCCCCGGGCTGGATGAGGATCGGCATGTGCTCGTCCTCCCACCGCTTGACGATGCTGCGAACCTTTCGGATCGGAGCGATCACCAGCATCGTCACCAGGACCAGCGCTAGCACCGCGGCGTAGGGGTAACCTCGCAACACCGCCAGCAGCCGCTGCATGCCATGGGGCCGATCGCCCGGCTCGAGCACGAATAGCCCACCCACGCCAATCAGCAGCGGCAGCAGGACCGCCAGCGCCAGCATGGCGAGCCGCACCCAGCCTTGGTCGACCCAATCGGGCAGGGGCACCAAGGTAAGCAGAAACGTTCCGGCCGTGGGCAGCAGGATGCCGATCAGCACAATCATCCAGGCAATGGCGCCCAGCGACACGCCGGATAGGAGCAGCTGCTTCGAGGCAGGGACGCGGCCAAACAACATGACGCTCGCCCAGCTGAACGCCATATTCAGGAACTTCCCGACGAAGCGACCGATGAAGGCGAAGAGCGGTGCGAGGACTGCCACGCGGTCCTCCCCACGCAACAGCCGTGCCACACCCACGCTGGACAACAGGGCTTGGTCTAGGTTCCGCCCGGTTGTCACGATCAGGGGCGCACTCTCGTCAGCGGATCCCGGTTGCCTCGTGGCCTCGGACCACGATCCGGACGCCGGCGGATACCTACGGCCATTTCACCGAAGGCATGGCCCAGCGACTGGCAGATCGGCTCGACGAGGCGGTGGCTGGCGGCTTATAGGGGTACAGCGAGGGTAGGGGCGAAACCTGAGACCTCTCCGACATCGCCGCGAGGGGCCATTCGTGCTCAGCTTGTTGGTCGGGGCGAAAGGATTCGAACCTTCGACCTCCTGAACCCCATTCAGGTGCGCTACCAGGCTGCGCTACGCCCCGACCGAGACATCCAGTCTACGACAGCCAGGTGTCCGCGATCTTCATGGCGTCCAGGCAAATCTGGCCTCAGTAGGTTTCGCAGCCGATCCCGTCGCCCTCTGCGTCGAAATGATGTGGGTCGGGAGCCCGCACTCTGAAGTCGCGGAAGGAGATGTCACCGCAGTCGAGGTCCGGTGGAGGCGGCTGGATGCAGACGCCCGGGTACGACGGATCGCAGTTCCTACCGCCGGGCCGAGGCGTCCAAGCAGGCGGGACGAGGGTGTGGATCAGTCCGTCCGCCCAGATGCTGAGCTTTTCAGACCGCGCCTGTTTCTGCGCGTGCTCGAACAAGGACTGGTACTTGGTATCAGGTGGGTATGCCTTGGCGACCGCATGACCCCGCCGAACCAGCGCCTTGTTGACCATCAGCCAGTCGTTACCCTGGCGGATCCATACGTAGCGCAGCAGCCTTCCGAACCGGTCGGTTTCGCTGACGTCCCGCTCCAGCGTCACCACCCCTACGCCGACGAGGGCGGCGTTGGCGGACGTCGCGGCCCTGGCTCCCGGAAACCCGCGTTCTGGCGAGTCGATACCGATGTAGCGAAGCGACTGAACACGGCCGTCCACGCGAACGTGGATCGTGTCGCCGTCCACGACGCCGACGACCTCGGCCTCGACCGTTGACCCCTGCGGTCCCAGGCCGAACGCCGACACTTCTGGTGACGGTGTCTGTATCGGCGCGGGCAGGCGGACGCTTGCCGAGCAGCCGATGAGGAGCACGGCCAGCATGGCCGGGACCGCGCGACGCACCTGGTTTCCTCCCTGACGGCTGGCGCGGCCACAAGGTACACCGCACAATCGGAGTCGCATCCGAGCTGTGCCAGTAAAGGGAAGAGAGCGCCAGCGCATGACACCCGTCATCCACACCGAGAAGCTCACCAAGTCGTACGGCAGCCATCGCGGCATCATCGAGGTGGATCTGGACATCGCCGAGGGCGAGGCGTTCGGGTTCCTGGGGCCCAACGGCGCCGGCAAGACCACCATGATCCGGACGTTGCTGGACCACATCCGGCCGACGAGTGGGCGGGCGGAGATCTTCGGGATCGAGACCACCGTTGACCCGGTGGCGATTCACAAACGGCTCGGCTACCTGCCCGGCGAGTTCGCGCTGTACGACAAGCTCACTGGCGGCCAGACACTGGACTACTTCGCCAACCTGCGCGGCGGCGTGGACAAGGCCTATCAGGCCGATCTGATCGTGCGCCTGGACGTCGACCAGTCGCGGAAGTTCCGGGAGTACTCGAAGGGCAACAAGCAGAAGATCGGGCTGATCATTGCGCTCCAGCATCGCCCCGATCTGCTCCTGCTTGACGAGCCGACCTCGGGCCTCGACCCGCTGATCCAGCAGGAGTTCTACGCCGTCATCCGCGAGGCGAAGGCCGAGGGCCGGACGGTGTTCCTCTCGTCCCACATCCTGTCCGAGGTCGAGAAAACCTGCGACCGGGTGGCCATCATCCGCGACGGCCGCCTGGTGCGCGTCGACCGCACCACCGCCCTCCGGGACCTGGCTCATCACACCGTGGAGCTGGTGTTCACCGGGCCGGTGCCCGCCTCCGAGTTCGAATCGCTGCCAGGCGTCACTGACGTGACCGCCGAGGACCACGTGCTTCGGATGCGCGTGTCGGGGAATATCGCCGCGGTGGTGCAGACCGCCGCCAGGTACGAGCTGGCTGATTTCGTGAGCCGCGAGCCGTCGCTGGAAGAGACCTTCCTGGCGGAGTACGGCAAGGGCACCGTCGGGGCCAGCCGGTCATGACCGGCGCGACGCAGGCGGCCCGCAGCGACCCGTCGCTGCTCAGCCGCCTCTACGGCTTCGGCAGCATCTTCGCCAAGACCATCCGCGACTCGCGGCGCGCGACGCTGATCACCGCCGGCCTGCTGGCCGTGCTGTTCGTGGGGGTGAGCCGCGCCATCACCGCCGAGTTCGACACACCCCAGTCGCGCGTCGAGCTGCAGAACCTCATCAACGCCGTCCCGCCAATCCTCCAGGGCATGGCGGGCAAGGTCGTCAATGTCGGAACGTTGGGCGGCTACCTGCAATACAAGTACGGCGTCTTCTTCCCGCTGGTCGTGAGCCTCTGGTCGATCCTGGCGCTGTCTGGCACGCTCGCCGGGGAGACGCAGCGCGGGAGCCTCGAGTTCGTGGCCGCCTCGGGGCGATCACGCCGACGGGTCGCGCTCGAGAAGCTCTCCGGCCACCTGCTGATGCTCGGGATCGCGTGCCTGGTGGCGTTTGCCTCGATCGCGTACGCCGGCAGCGCCTACGCGATGCTCCCTGGTGACGAGATCTCCGCGCTATCGGCCTTTGCGTATGCGGCCTGGATGGGGCTCATGGCGCTGGCCGCGGGCGCGCTGGCGTTCGCGCTGGGCCCGTTCGTGGGCCGCGGCGCGGCGGCCGGCATCGCCGGCGCCGTCACGTTCGCCGGGTTCATCGTCAATGGCTACCAGGTCCCCGTCCCGGAGCTCGCACCATTCGCCAACCTGACCTGGTGGGGCTGGACCCAGAATCACGTGGCGCTGGCCGGCCAGTACGACTGGCCATCGGTCGCGCTGGTGGCGGTGGTCGCTGCGGTGCTACTGGTGGTCGGCATTGAGGCCTTCGCCCGGAGGGACATCGGCGTCACGACCGCCCTGCCGCTGCCCTCCACCCCCCGTGCGCTGCTCGGCCTTGGTGGGCCGACGTCCAGGGTCATCAGCACGAACCTGGGCTCGACCGTCGCCTGGGGGGCGGGCATTGGCTTCTTCGGCCTGGCCATCGGCAGTGCCGCCAGCGGATTCATGGACCAGCTCCGCGACTCCCCGCAATTCGTGGAGCTGCTGTCGACCGCCTTCCCGAACGTCGACTACGGGTCGGCGGGCGGCTTCCTGCAGCTGCTCTTCGTCGAGTTCGGCGTGATCCTGGCCGGCCTTGCGGCCGCATCCTTCGTGGGTGGCTGGGCGTCGGACGAGACCTCGGGCCGGCTGGAGATGGTGCTCGCTACGCCGCTCAGCCGCGTGCGCTGGGCATCCGCGGGTGGCGTCGGCATGCTCGTCAACGTCGCCATCTTTACGGCCCTGATCGCAGCCGGCATCGGCATCGGCGTGTCAACGACTGGAAGCAACGTGGCGACGCCGGTCGTCGGCTCGCTGGTGCTGGGCCTGTACGCCGCAGCGCTGGTGGGGATCGGCCATGCCGTCGGTGGTGTCCTCGGGACACGCTTTGCCTCCACCGCGGTGATCGTGTTCGTCATCGTGACCTGGTTCGTCCAGCTGCTCGGGGCGCTGCTCAAGCTGCCCCACTTCGTCCGCCAACTGGCCCTGACCTCGCACCTCGGCCAGTCAATGGTCGGCGTCTGGGACCTCAGCGGCATCGTCGCCTGCGTGCTGCTGGCCGTTGGGGGCATCGCCGTCGGAACGCTCGCGTTCGCACGACGCGACCTGCGCAGCTAGTCCCGCTCCAGCGCGGCCAGGGCCGCCGTGGCCTGCAGCCGGACCTCTGCCCGCTGGTCACGCGCTGCGCGTGCCAGGAGCGCGGGCGCGCCCGCCGGTATCGGCTGGGCGTTGGCCACCGCCGCGATCGCATTGCGCAGGAGCCGATGGCGCCCGGCTCTCGTGAGCGCGGTTTCTCCCACCGCCCGCTGGAAGGCGCGAGCGCCCATGGGCAGCAGCCACTCGATCAGCGGCAGCAGGGGCACATCCAGCGCGCCGGGGTCATCCGCCTCGCCATTCACCGGGCAGACTTCCTGGCAGACGTCGCAGCCGAAGATCCAGCCGCCGATGGCCGCGGCCTGGTCGGGATCGAGCACGCCGGGATGCTCGATGGTCAAGTAGCTGATGCAGCGCCGCGCGTCGATCGTCTGCGGCCCGACGAGGGCGCCGGTCGGACAGCCGGTCAGACACCGCGTGCAGCTACCGCAGGTCGTGCGCACCGGCTCATCCGCTTCGAGCTCGGCAGTGGTCAGCACCGCACCCAGGAAGACCCACGAGCCCGCGGTGGCGTGCGTGAGCAGATTGGTGTTCTTGCCGATCCAGCCGAGGCCCCCACGCGCCGCCAGCGCGCGCTCGGCCAGCGGGCGATCGTCGACGTAGGCGACGTCGCCGGTGCCGATCCCGCGTTCACGCAGGTCGGCCGCCACGTCCTCCAAACGCCCGCGCAGCGAGTGGTGGTAGTCGGAGCCGAGTGCATACCGGGCGATGCGGCCCGCCGGCTGCCGTGGCTTCGCCGCCAGGACCGGAGCGAGGACACGGCGCAGCGCCTTCGGATCCCCATCCCAGTCCCCGCGCGACCGGTCGTATGGGGCGGCCACCACGACGACGGAACGAGCATCTGGCAGCTGCCGCCGCGGCTGGGTGGCTGCCGCGGCGCGCTCGCCACCCATCCATTCCATGGTTCCCATCCGGCCGGCGGCGACGCTGGCCTCGATCCGTGCCCGGTCGTCGGGAAGCGGCTCAGCGTTGATGACGCCGACGACCTGCAGCCCGCGACGGGCTGCGATTTGCCGCAGCTCCTCGCGCGGCAGCGCGGAGCTCATTCGGTGGGCAGGACGACGCCGACCAGCCGCTGCTCCTGGTAGACGCCCTCCAGCTGACCGCGCTTCACCCGTCGCCTGACCGTTTCGACAGTCACTCCCAGCCGTGCTGCGGCAGCGGCGAGCTCCAAATGCCCGCCAGGTTCAGGCAGGTCGAGGCGCTCGGCGACGATCTCGGCGTGGCGGTCCCGCTCCTCCGGATCAGCGATCCAGCGCCGCTCGAAGGCGAAGCCGCGGAACTGCCGCCTGCCGGCCGTGATTGCGCGTTCCTGGCGGGTGATGATCCCGATGCCGATCAGCAGCAGCCCGCCGAGTGCCGATCCCAGGCCCAGCACGCCCATCAGTCCACGACGGATGTTCATGCGCGCGCTCCGGCAAGCTCGTCCTTGAGCTCGCGTCCCATCAGCTCAGCCACGGCCGCCATGGGCGGACGCCCCTGATGGACGACGGCCGCCACCTGCTCGGCGATGGGCATCTCCACGCCGTGCGCGGCCGCCAGGGCCAACGCGCCGTGGACGGTGGTCACGCCCTCGGCGATCCCCGCGATCTGCGCGGAGGCATCGGTCCATGACAGCCCGGAGCCAATGAGCTCGCCTGCCCGCCGGTTGCGCGACAGCGGGCTCATGCAGGTCGCGATCAGGTCGCCCACGCCGGCCAGGCCGGCGAACGTCAGGGGGTGCGCGCCCGCGGCAACGCCCAGCCGCGTCATCTCCGCCAGGCCGCGGGTGATGATGCCGGCCTTGGCCGAGTCACCGAAGACGAGCCCGTCGACCATACCCGCCGCCAGCGCCACCACGTTCTTCAGGGCGCCGCAGAGCTCCACGCCCACCAGGTCCGGGTTGGTATAGACGCGGAATCGCTCCGACGCGAGGAGCGCGGCCATCTCCGCCGCCAGGCCGGCGTCATCCGAGGCCACCACCGTGCCCGCCGGCTTGCCGTCCGCGATCTCGCGCGCCATGTTCGGACCCGACAGCACCGCCACACGGCGGCCGGGGACCTCCTGCGCGACCACCTCACTCATCCGGAGGTGGCTGTCGGCCTCGATCCCCTTCACCAGGCTGAGCAGCGAGGCATTCGGGTCGAGGGTGTCCGCCAGCCGTTGCAGCGTGCGCCTGAGATGGGCCGATGGCACCGCCAGGAGGTAGGCACGGTGGGGCTCCGCCAGGTATGCGTCCTCGGTGGCGACCCGAACGTTCGGCGGGAGGGTGACGCCCGGCAGGTAGCGACGGTTCTCGCGCTCGGACGCCAGCTGCTCGGCGGCCTCGGCGGTATGCGCCCAGATGGTGACCGGCCGCTGCGCGGCCGCC
Source organism: Candidatus Limnocylindria bacterium (assembly GCA_035696685.1). Classification (GTDB taxonomy): domain Bacteria; phylum Chloroflexota; class Limnocylindria; order QHBO01; family QHBO01; genus DASSCW01. Next base: position 7,110 of record DASSEC010000111.1, read on the forward strand.
AGCATGACGGCCAGGGTGGTCCCCCACGCCCCGGCCCCAATGACGCCGATCTGGTCCGTCACGCGCCGACTGCTACTCGACCGCGATCTGCTCGCGCTCGGCGGGCTGCGCCGCCTGCACCTCGTCCATCTTCTTGATCCAGTGGTCGAGGTAGCTGCGCGCGGCCATCAGCTGCTCGCGGCCAGCTGCCTTCATGTGCTTGCGCGTCTCGTCCGGGAAAAGGTCTCGCATGACGGCCCAGAACGCCGTCTCGATTCCCTCTCGCCGGCTGCTGCCGCTCCCACCGCTCGCGTGCAGGCGGCGCTCGAGGTCCCCGATCCGCGCCTCCAGCTCATCGGTCCTTGTTCGGTCATCCACGCTTGCCACCTCCATTGCTGACACTGCCCACACTGCTGCCGCGCGGCGGCGCCGCGAAACGGATCTTCAGCACATGGTCATCGAACTTGGCGCCCAGCGTCTGCGCGTCGAGCAGCGCACGCGGCAAGACCAGGTTCCGCCGCCAGTTGCCGACGTCAATGAGGATCTCATCCGCGTGCCGCGAGAGCGCGATCTCCTCTTTCGAAGCGAATGGCAGCTCCACGCTCAGCAGGAACTCGCCGTCCTGGCGTTCCACGGTGTAGGGGCGGCCGCGGTAGTAGTGCGAGGTCGGGTCCGTGTCCTCGTAGAGGGCCTGCCCCAGCTCGCGGAGCATCTCGACCCCAACCACCTCGCGGTCGAAGTACGGGGCCTTGCGGACGGGGATGGGGGCAAAGAGCTCCTCCACCATCGGGCCATATCGCTGCTGCGCCTCGTACCAGCCCTTGAAGTACTGCCACTGCTGGTCGGGCAGGATGCGATTGGCCACCACCAGGTCAGTGGGATAGCCGTACAGGTGGAAGTAGGTGAAGGAGCGCTGCGCCTCCTTGATGACCACCTGCTCCAGGGTGAGCACCACCCTCACCGACGTCTTCGAGGGGTCGATCAGCAGCGAGTGCATGTGCTCCAGCTTGCGGAACAGCTCCTCCCCGGCGTCGAAGACGTCGCCGCCGGGCATGGGCATGCCGACGACACGCTGGATGAGCGGTCCGGTCAGCTTGGAGATGCGTCGCCCGATCGGCTCGATCTTCTCCATCCACCAGCGGCCGGCCTCCGGCAGGGAGAGGAGCCGCAGGGTCTCGCCGGTCGGCGCGGCGTCGACGACCACCACGTCGTAGTCGCCCGAATCGTGGTGCTCGGCGATCCACAGCAGGCTGCCAACCTCGTCCATACCCGGCAGGACCGTCATCTCGTCGGCCATGACGTCGTCGAGGCCACGCCAGCGCAGCACGCTGGCCGCGTACTCCTGGATCCGGCCCCAGTACTTCTCCACGTTGTGGAAGACCTCCGACTCCTGTCCCCACAGGTTCGGCACGATCTCCTTCGGTTCGGGGCCCAGCTCGACGCCGAACGCGTCCCCCAGCGAGTGGGCGATGTCGGTGGACAGCACGATCGTCCGCAGGCCGCGGTCGGCGCATTGCAGGGCGGTGGCGGCGGCCACGCTCGTCTTCCCCACGCCGCCCTTGCCGGTGTAGACCAGAATGCGGGTCACGGTCCCATTCTCGCGCATCGAGCGGCATCAAAGCCGGAGCCCCTCTCCGCGGTCGTGCGCGGGTTCGCTGCACGGCGACTAACGGGGAAGAACCTGCGTCACCCTCCCGATTGATGCCGCCCAGCGAGCGCCAAAGGGTCTGAGCGGCCTGAATCCGGCCCAACTTCCCCGTTAGATGCCCCCGACTGAACGCGGCGGTAAGGGGAGCTACCTGCGTCTGCTACTAGCCGCCGCTTCAGCGCCTGCGTTCGCGGAACGCGCTCTTCCGCCGTGGACGCGAAGAGCGGCGCGCTGCCTCTTCGGATGCACGCTCGCGGAAGATGAGCCGGATGGGCGTGCCCAGGAAGCCGTACGCGTCGCGGATCCGATTCTCCAGGTAGCGCCGATAGCTGAAGTGGATCAGCTCCGGGTCATTCACGAAGATGACGAACGTCGGCGGCGCCACGGCGACCTGCGTCGCGTAGAGCACCTTTCCCAGCCGATTCCGCACGTGCGCCGGCGGATGGGCACGCACCGCATCGGTGACGATCCGGTTGAGGTCGGCGGTGGGCACGCGGCGGTAGCGCTCGTCCGCCACCCGGCGCGCTTCGCGCAGGATGCGCTCCAACCGCTGCCCGGTCTGGGCCGATGCGAACACGATGTCCGCCCAGGCCAGGTATGGCGCCTCGCGGCGCAGGACCTTCAGCCAGGCATCGGCGGTGTGGCCGTCCTTCTCGACCGCGTCCCACTTGTTGATGACCAGCACGATGCCCTTGGCGGCCTCCAGCACGTGTCCGACGACGTGGGCGTCCTGGGCGGTGTAGCCCTCGATCGCGTCGGTCATCACCACCGCGATGTCGGCGCGGTCGATGGCCTTCATCGAGCGCAGGACGGAGTAGCGCTCGATCCCCTGCTGGACGGACCCACGGCGCCGGATGCCCGCGGTGTCGACCAGGATCATCGGCTCGTCGTCGACCAGGACGGTCGTGTCCACTGGGTCGCGCGTCGTGCCCGGTGTGTCCGACACGATCATCCGCTCCTCGCCCAGCACGCGGTTCACGAACGTGGACTTGCCGGTATTCGGCCGGCCGACGATCGCGACCCGCGGCGGACCCATCTCCGTCTCGGCCAGCTCTTCCAGGTCCCGCTCCGAGACGCCGTCATCGGCCCAGACGGGCTCCGGGGACGATTCGGCCGGCGTGGGTGGGGGGAGGGCGTCCACCAGGAGATCGGCCAGGTCGCCGGTGCTGCGGCCGTGCTGGGCGCTGACGGTGATGGCCGGGTCGATGCCGAGCGCGTAGAACTCGGCGCCCTCCAGCTCGCGTCGCGGATTGTCCGCCTTGTTGATGACCAGGATGGTGGGCTTGGACGTACGCCTGAGCCGATCAGCCACCTCGTGATCCAGCGGCGCCAGCCCGGCTGCCGCGTCGACCACGAACAGGATGACGTCCGCTTCCTCCATCGCCACGCGGGCCTGGTCCTGGACCCGTGCCTCGATGTGGGTGCCCGGCTCCAGCTCTAGGCCGCCGGTGTCCACCAGCGTGAAGCGGCGGCCATTCCACTCCCCGATGCCATAGACGCGGTCGCGGGTGGTACCGGGCAGATCCTCGACGATCGCCAGCCGCTCGCCGACGAGGCGGTTGAACAGCGTGGACTTGCCCACGTTCGGGCGGCCGACGATCGCGACGACCGGCAGCGACGCGGATGGCACTGCTCAGCCCAAACCCGCGAGGCCGCGATCGACTCTCGCGCGGTTCGGGCGGGAGCGGGCGCGATCGGGGTTGTCCTCGCCGCAGCTGGGGCACCGAATCATTTCGGGTGGAGTGTACGGGCCCGCGCCGATGCTTCCCGTGCGGCGCGGCGTACGGCCGATAGGATGGGACCACCATGCGGATCGGGATCGTAGCGACGCGGCTGGCCGGGGTCGACGGCGTCACCTTTGAAGCGGCGAAATGGGAGATGGCGCTCGGGCGCATGGGTCACGACGTGCTGCTGTGCGCCGGCGAGATCGATGCGCTGCGCGCCAGCGCCCGTCTGATCCCGCCCATGCACTTCGCCTGGCCGCCCGCCGCGCGGGTGACGGCGGCGGCATTCGACCCGAACAGCGATCCGCATGCCGTGCGCGACGAGCTGGAGCGCCTGGCCGGCCTGCTTTTCCCGGTGCTGGATCACTGGGTCGAGAGCGAGGCTATCGAGACGCTGATCGTGGAGAACGCCTGGGCCATCCCGATGCACCTGCCGCTCGGGCTTGCGCTGCGCCGCGTGGTGGAGAACCGGATGCTGCGCACCATCAGCCACAACCACGACTACTGGTGGGAGCGCCAGCGGTTTGCCAACTGCGTCGTGCCGGATGTGCTGCAGCACGCCTTCCCGCCGGACCTGCACAACGTCCACCATGTGAGCATCAACTCGATCGCCGCCGCGGAGCTCCGCCGGAGACGCGGCCTGGCGTCGATGGTCGTGCCGAACGTCTTCGACTTCGAGCGGTCGCGGCCACGGCCTCATCCCGCGATTCGCCGCCGCATGCGCGCGGAGCTGGGCATGACCGATCGCGGCCTGCTGGTCGTGCAGCCGACGAGAGTGGTGCCACGCAAGGGCATCGAGCTGGCGATCGACCTGCTGGGCCGGCTGGGCGACCCGGAGTCGGTGCTCCTCATCACGTCACCGGCCGGCGACGAGGGCCTCGACTACCTGGTGCAGCTCGAACAGCTGGCGAGCCATGCCGGCGTGCGCCTGCGCTACGCGGCCGATCGGTTCGAGCCCGACCTGGAGGGCAAGCCGATGGGACCGGCGCACACGCTGCATGACGCCTACCTGGCGGCCGACCTGATCACCTATCCCTCGCTGTATGAGGGCTACGGCAATGCGCTGATCGAGGCAATCTTCTACGGCAAGCCGGTGGTTGTGAACCGGTACTCGGTGTATGTGTCGGACATCGCGCCGCTCGGGCTGAAGTTCATCGAAATCGATGGCGAAGTGACCGATGCAACCGTGGCGGCCGTACGCGACGCCGTCGCCCACCCGGGGCGGCAGGCCCGCATCGCGGCGCGCAACTTCGACATCGCCCGGCGTCGGCTCTCCTACAAGGTCCTACGGCGGCGCCTGCGTCGCCTGCTCGGCGAAGTCGTCGGCGGCGTCACCGGCGGCTAGGCGGTCAGCGCGAAGATCCGGTCGCGAACGTCTTCGAGGTCGACTTCCGGTGTGGACGTGCCACCCGTGATGCCGATCCGGGCCTTGCCGGCCAACCAGGCGCCGTAATCGGACGCCAACTCGTCCGCATCGGCGATGTGGATGGTGTCCTCGCAGATCTGGGCGCACTTGACCGCCAGCTCCTTGGTGTTCGAGGAGTTTTTCCCACCCACCACGATCATGGCGTCCACGTCGGCCGCAAGCTCGACCGAGTCAGACTGCCGGGTCAGCGTCACCGGGCAGACGGTGTTGACGACGCGCAGGTCGTGGCATCGGCGCAGGCAGAAGGCGGCGAACTCCTCCAGCTTGTGCGGCAGGATGGTCGACTGCGAGAGGACGCCAAGCTTCTTCGTGTGTGGCACGCGCTCCCAGGTGGTGCGGTCCATGTCATCGACCACCACGTGCTTCTCGCCGGCATAGGAGCGGACGCCCTTGACCTCGGGATGGTCCTCGTGGCCGATGATGCAGACCGTGTAGCCGGCATCGGCCAGCTCGCGGGCGGCCTTCTGCGACTGCAGGACCCAGGTGCAGGTGGCGTCGATGACCTCCAGCTCCCCTTCCTTGGCGCGCAGCTTCTCCATCTCCGTGGCCGGCACGCCGTGGGCACGAATGACGAGCGTCCCGCCTTCGACCTGGTCGGCAAGGTCGGCGGTCCGGATGCCGCGGTCCGAGAGATCGGCCTTGATGCCGGGGTTGTGGACGAGCTGGCCGAGAGTGGTCACCTCGCGCCCCTGCTCCCGCGCGTGCTTGGCCTTGTCGATGGCGAGACGCACGCCATAGCAGAAGCCTGCCCGCTCGGCGATGCGGACGTCCGGACGGGTGGAAGTCGCGGTGGTCATTGCCCCAATTCTATCGAGGCAAGGCTGCGCAGCGGATTTCGCGGTCTAGACTGTCGCCGCGGTGAACGATCGGGCGCGCGACCCGTACGCCATCCTGGGGGTGCCACGCAACGCCTCGCGTGAGCAGATCGCACACGCCTATCGGGCGCGCGCCAAGCTGACCCACCCCGATCTCAGCGGCCAGCCGTCCAGCGAGATGCAGATGCTGAACTGGGCGTGGAACCTCCTGTCGGACACCAGGCGGCGGGCGGCATGGGATCGTGGGCACCTGGCGGGGGCCTCCGCTGGTCACTGGGCGGAATCGGGGCCGCCGGTCCGGCCGCCATCGCGCGCCCGGGAAGGGGCCTACGCGAATCCAGCCTGGACGGTCAGTGGCGAACCGTGGGCCGGCGCCGGGGCGCCGGCCGTGGAGCAGCGATCCGCCATCGGCTGCCTGGGCGTCACCTTCCTGGTCCTGCTCCTGTCCGCGTTCGTGCTGTTCGGTGGCTTCCTGTCCGGGTATCAGTCACCGGGAGCCGAGCCCGCGGACGCTTCCGAATCCGCGGCTGAGAGTTGAGCCGCCAGCCGCGAACTGAGCATTAGTCCACCGTCCAGCGCCCGCGCTGCTCCGGAGGCAGGAGCGCGGCAATGGCCCCCATGATTCGATTGGTGCCGGCACGAAGCGCCTCCCGGTCGAGGCCGTCGGGCTGCACTGGCAGGCTGAACGGCTCGCCGATGCGGATGGTGATCCGGTTCCGGTGGGGCCACCAGCTCGTGAACTGCTTGTGCGTGCCGGCGATGCCCACGGGCAGCACCCGCACTCCGGTCCGGATGGCAAGCAGCGCCGCTCCGGCCCGCGCATCCCCGAGCTGGCCATCGCGGCTGCGGGTGCCCTCTGGAAAGATTCCGATCATCCGGCCCTCGTCGAGCAGGTCGAACGCCAGGCGCTGAGCGCCACGATCCCCCTCACCACGGCGCACGAAGAAGACCCCGGCACCACGCGCCAGGAAGCCGATGAGCGGCCAGCGGCGCATCTCCTCCTTGGCCATGAAGTGGACGATGCGTCCGGTGCGGTGCCCCACCGCCCAGCCCACGAACAACGGGTCCATGTTCGAGCAGTGATTGCCGACCACCAGGGCAGCCCCCTGCCGCGGCACGTGCTCGAGCCCCTCCACCCGACCGGGGCCGAACAGCCACAGCAGCCAGCTGGTGATGATCGAGCCTGGGGTGAAGAACCAGGTGCTCGTCCGGGGATCGCTGTCAGCCATGAGCCGATGCGTCCGGCGGCGCGCCGCGGTACCGCGCCGGCAGATGCCGGACGATCTCCTCCACGCTGGCCTCCACGCCCAGCTCACCGGTATCGATGACCAGCGCACCGTCCGCCTTGCGGAGTGGCGCCACCGCGCGACCGGAGTCGGCCGCGTCCCGCTGCTCGATCTCGCGCAGGTAGCGCTCGAATCGGTCCGGCCGCCGCATCTCCGAGGCACGACGTGCCGCGCGCACCGCCGCCGTGGCCGTCAGGAAGACCTTGAGCGTGGCGGTGGGCAGCACCACCGTCCCGATGTCGCGGCCGACCATCACCGTGTCGTGCCGTCGCACCATGGCCCGTTGCAATACGACCATCGCGCTGCGTACGGACGGGTGGCGGCTCACCGCGCTGACGGCACGGTCCACGCGAGGCGTGCGGCTGGCGTTGGTCACGTCGGTTCCGTCCAGCAGCACGGTCTCGTGCCGGTCCGCGTGCTCGGGAAGCGGCCCGCGAACCTCGATCGTGACCTCGCGCGCGAGCCGGCCGAGCGCGTCTCCGTCGTCCACGTCCGCGCCGCGCTCGAGCGCGGCAAGCGTCACCGCCCGGTACATCAGGCCGGTGTCCACAAACGTGGCCCCCAGTCGCTGCGCCAGTGCGTAGCCGACTGTGCTCTTCCCTGATCCCGAGGGCCCGTCGATCGCGACGGCCAGGCGCTCGTCGCGCTTCGCCGCTCGCTCGCGGCGGGGGCCGGGCGGTTGACCGACCAGCGCCTGGACCTCGGCCGGCGTCAGGGCCCGCCACTGGCCCGTGCCGATTCCCTTGATGCCCAGCGGCCCCAGCTTCACCCTGACCAGGCGCAGGACGCGAAGCCCGACCGCCGCGAATATTCGACGGACCTCCCGCTTTCGGCCCTCGCCCACGCGAATGCTCAGCCACGTCCCGGTCTCAGCGGCCTCGCGGTTGACCTCCCTCGGCGGAGCGGCCGTGCGGGCCACGAGCAGGCGTGCGGGGCCATCCTCCAGCGTGACGCCGTCCAGCAGCGCGACCAACTCGTCCGCGCTCGGCGGCCGGTGGACCAGCACCGCGTACTCGCGCTCCATCCCGTAGCGCGGGTGGAGCAGCCGATTCGCCCACTCGCCGTCGTTGGTGAGCACCATCAGGCCCTCGGACTCCACGTCGAGCCGGCCGGCCGGCCAGAGCCGCGCCGTCATGGCTTCCGGCACACCATCGAGCAGGTGGACGACACTGCGTCGACCACGCTCATCCAGCGAGGACGAGATCATGCCGCGTGGCTTGTGCACGGCGTAGTGCAGGAGCATCTCCGCCCGTGCCAGCGGGCGGCCGTCCACGGCAATCTGGTCGATATCCGGATCCGCGGACTGGCCAACGCTGGCAGGCCGCCCGTTGACGGTCACCCGCCCTGCGGCGATCAGGCCTTCCGCGCCGCGCCGCGAGGCCACGCCAGCGCGGGCGAGCACCTTCTGCAGGCGCTCAGCCGGCATCCGCGGTGAGCGCAGTCAGCGCGGCAGCCTCGCTCGTCAACGGCGGGAGGTCGTCGAGCGAGGTGAGGCCGAAGCGCTCGAGGAAGGTGAAGGTCGTGCCGAGCAGGATGGGACGCCCAGGCGTATCGCGACGGCCGACCTCGGTGATGAGACGCCGATGCAGGAGGGAGCGGATCACGTAGTCCGAGTCGACGCCCCGCACTCGGTCCACGTCCGCGCGGGTGCACGGCTGGCGGTATGCAACCACGGCCAGCGCTTCGAGAGCCGCGTTCGAAAGCTGCGTCTCCTGGCGCGCGGCGTAGGCGGCGAGGCGAGCGCCGAGTTCCGGCGCAGTGACCAGCTGCCACTCGTCGCCCATGCGCTGCAGCCGCAGCCCACGCT
>DASSEC010000112.1:0-5201 GCA_035696685.1 Candidatus Limnocylindria bacterium
GCACCTGGCCGATGGTCATGCCGTGCGAGCGCAGGATCGCGATCTCCCGGGCTCGTTCCAGGACGCCCACCGCCAGCGTATTGACGATGCCCAACCCACCGATGACCACCGCCAGCAGCGCCAGCACGTCGAACAGGCCGATGAGCCGGTCCAGCGAGCGTGACAGCTCGCTGGAGAGATCGCGGGCCGTAAGGGCCTGGGCAGCCAGGCTGTCGGCTGTCTTCTGCACGCCGGCGGTGAAGGCCGCATCGGGCAGACTCCCGTCCGGCTCCAGCGTCCAGAGGCTGGCCTGGGTCACGCCGAAGCGCTGCTGCGCATCGGCCAGGGAGATGAGGATGGCTCCGTCCGCGGTGCGGGTGGGCAGCGAGTAGGCCACGATGCCGGCCACCCGGAACGACTGCGCGTCGCTCCCGGGCAGCGCGAGCTGGATCGTGTCGCCCACCGCCAGCCGGTCGCGGTCCGCCGTGGAACGCGGGAGCAGGACCGTATCGCCATCGCGCAGCGCCTGAAACGCCCTGCGGCGGCTGACGTCCTCCACCAGCAGCGAGCCGGAATCCTGGAAGGCAGTCGGGTCGATGCCCGCGATGTTCGCTTCGCGCTGGGTGTCGCCGACGATCTCCACGGCTGGAAACTCGGCGATGGGCGAGGCGCGCTTCACACCGGGGATGCCGGCCATGGTCGCGCGATAGGTCCCGATCTCGTCGGGCGTGCCGAGTCGAATGGCGTGGCCGCCGGGCAGGATGGAATCGACCCAGACCGCGGCCGTCTGGCGGGCCGAGCCGGAGACGATGCCCAGCGAAACCACCGCCGCCAGGCCGATGACCAGGGCTCCCACCGTCAGGCCGGTGCGCACCGGGTCGCGGCCCAGGTTGGCGCGGCCCAGGTAGCCCTGCGCGCCGAAGAACTTCGCAAACGGCCGGCCGATAATCCTGGCCAGCGGCTGCAGCACGAGCGCGACCAGGACGGCGCCGCCCAGCAGCACCACGACCGCCAGCAGCGCACCGCCCAGCGAGGCCTGGCCGCGCTGGAGCGGGTATGCCACAACGCCCACGGCCACGGCCAGGATCGCCAGGCCGGCGAGCCAGGGAAGCCGACCGCCCAGGGTTCGTCCCGGCTGGCGGGACGGGCGCAGCGCGTCCAACGGGGAGAGGCGTGCGGCGGCGAGCGCCGGCACGACGGCTCCCGCCAGCGTGACCAGGGCGCCCAGGCCGAATGCCAGTCCCAGCGCCCCCACGCTGAACGGAGGCCCGCCGATCAGCAGCGCGCGCGTCGATTCCAGGAACGCGATCATGACGTTCGCCAGCACCAGGCCCGCCGCCGCACCCAGCAGCCCGCCCGCCACGGCCAGCACGACGCCCTGTCGCAGGAAGAGTCCCAGCACCTGGCGCGAGGTAGTGCCGGCCGCGCGCAGCAGGCCGATCTCGCGCGTCCGTTCGGCGACAGTCATCGCCAGGGTGTTCGCCACCAGGAATGCGCCCACGGCCAGCGAGACGAGGCCGAACAGGAAGGCCAGGCCTGAGAAGCCGGCCTGGGCGCGGCCCAGCTGCCGTTCGGCGTCGTCCAGCGTCTCGACGACGAAAGGCTCGGTCATGCTGGCATCGAGCGCCGCCTGCACGTCGGCCTCGCGGCCATCTGCGACCTCCAGGTCGACGTAGCGCACCGGGACCGGGATCTCGAACGCATCGGCCAGGAAGGAACGGTCCATGACCACGACCGCTCCGGCACCCAACGCGCCGAAGCCGGAGTCGCCCAGCAGCCCCACGATGTGGTTGGGGGGCACGTCCCGTCGCCGGAAGTTGAGCAGCAGCTCGTCGCCGAGCTCCAGGCCGTTGTCCCGTGCCCAGCCGGCGTTCACCAGGACGCCGCGGCGGTCCTTCGCGTCCAGGAAGGAGCCGGCCACCAGCTCGTAGGTGCGGATCGCCTCCTCCTCGGCGGGGTCCACGCCCACGACCAGCATGGTGAAAACCTTCTCGTCCGGCCCCGGTGCCGTCGTCACGCTCCGGCCGCGCTCCTCGGAGACGGCAGCCGCGTTCAGCACGCCGGGTACCTGGCGCAGCGCCGTCACAGTGCGGGGCGTGAAGCCATCGCTGGAGAAGGCGCGCACCCGCAGCTGCGCGGAGCCGTAGAGCTCCTGGGCCGCCCGGCGGACAGCCTCAGTGGCCGCCTGCCCCGCGATGAGCGCAGCCGCGATCACAGCCACGCCCAGCGCCACGCCCGCAACGGTAAGCGCGGTGCGCAGGGGCCGGGCGGCCAGGCCGCGCCAGGCGATGGCGCCCAGGCGCATCGGCCTACAGCCCCAGGCTGGCCAGGCGCAGGATCAGCGGCCTCGCCTCGTGGTCGCTGCGGCGACCGAGCTCGATGGCGTCCAGGATCTCCCCGTCGCGCACGACCAGCACCCGGTCCGCGTAGGCCGCTGCCCGGGCGTCATGGGTCACCAGCACGATGGTCTGGCCCAGCCGGTCGCAGGAGTCCCACAGCAGGTCCAGGATCTCGCTGCCGGTCGTGTAGTCCAGGTTCCCGGTCGGCTCGTCGGCCAGCAGGATGGCGGGGCTGGGTGCCAGGGCGCGCGCCAGTGCCACGCGCTGCTGCTCGCCGGCGGACAGCTGGTCCGGGCGCAAGCCGGCCTTGTCAGCGAGCCCCACCAGCTCCAGCAGCTCGTCCACCCGGTCGCGATGGTCTGCCAGCGCATCGCCGGCGATCAGGAACGGCAACGCCACGTTCTCGGCCACGTTCAGGAGTGGGATGAGGTTGAAGAACTGGAAGACGAAGCCGGTCTTCTCGCGGCGGGTGAGCGTGGCGTGCTCGTCGTCGAGGCGGCTGATGTTGACGCCGTCAATGATGACCTCGCCGCTGGTCGGCCGGTCCAGACCGCCGAGCAGGTGCAGCATCGTGCTCTTCCCGCTCCCTGACGTACCCATGATCGCCAGGAACTCGCCCTCGGCGACGGAGAGTGAGACGCCGCGCAGGGCCTCCACCGAGCCGGCGCGCAGTGGGTATCGCTTGACGAGGTCGTGCGCCTCCAGGATCACCGGCATCGCCGGCAGTCTAGGCGACCCGATTAGAGGACGAAGCCCAGCAGCGAGCCCAGCACGGTCTCGAACAGCCCGCGCTCGGGCGAGTCGGCGGCCTGCACGCGCATGCTGCCGGTCGGGATCGGCGCCGCGGCAACCGCCGGGCCGGCGGGTCGATCGAGGAGCGCCGCCTGAGCAGCCATGGGAACGTCCAGTGACGGCCGCGAGGCGACGACCTTGGGTCCGTCCAACGGGTCGGATGAGCGCGGCGCGGACGGCGCTTCGACCCGGAGGCTGCGCGCGGTCTTCTGGTGCCCGCCCGACGCTGCGGCCGGGCTCGTGGGCGGCGGCGCACTGCCCCCGCCACCGCTTCCGCCGCCCGACGGCGGCGGTGGTGGAGGAGCCGACCCGGCGGCTTGCATGAACAGCTCGGTGTAGAACCGCGGGCTGCGCGTCGCGCCAAGGAATGAGACGTTGTCCTTGCCGTAAGCGCCCACGCCGCCGTGCGTGAAGCTCGGCTCCAGGATGTTGGCGCGGTGACCGGGCGAGGCCATGAAGCCCTCGTGGATGGCCACCGGCGAATCGGCGTCGCTGTAGCCGTTGTTCCAGCCGATGTTCTCGCCGCCCCACACGTATTGCAGGCCGTTCAGGTCATACCAGTGATAGACCTGGTAGCCGGTGCCTTTGATGGTGTGATCGAAATAGTTGCGGTCGACCTGGTCCTTGCTGCGCCAGACCGCAAGACTTGTCAGGGTGCCGTTCGGCTGTACGGCTCGGCGGCCATTGTTGACGCGCGCGCCGTTCATCAGCTGAAACAGGGTCGAGGCGGCGGAGCTCGCGTTGAACGCCGTGGCGGCTTGTGGCGCGCCGGTGAGCAGGGCCGCGCCAAGCAGGGCCACGCCGGCCAGCGCCGCCGCACGCCCAACCGGACTGCGACTGGTGCTTCGCGGGGACGTCAAGACAACAGCTCCAAGCGCATCTGAACACGGTCCTCCTCGACCGTGTTCAACCTTACGGAGCCGATGGCGGCGGGTCAGTAGTGCGGTGGTCCCGTCACGGGTCCCATGCCGTGGCGCCTGAGTACTACCGGCACCCGGGACTTTCGGGTCCCTCGGGACTTCAACGGCGCGCGGTCGCCGGGGCCCGAGGGGCGGCGGGATAATGGCATGTCGGATGCATAGCAACGCGGTGGGGACCGGTGAACCGGCGTCAGGCCGGGGTATCCCGGGACCCCGCCTTCGGCGCCCGCGTCAGCATCCTTCGCGCGACGACGGGCGCCGGCCACTGTCCGGAGGTGGACATGAGCGAGGAGCAACGCGATCCAAGGGCCGCCCAGCCCGAGCCAGTGGACGACACCTGGCCATACGGCATGCCCTACACCGTCCAGTTCCCCGAGGCCGATGGCAATGCCGAGGCCGACCTGGAGCATCCCGCCCACCTGCCGCGCGTCGGCGACATCGTCCAGTACATCGATGAGCGCGGCGACTGCCGCCGCTACCGCGTCCGGGAAGTCCTGCACACGCTGCAGTCGTCAGCGGCTCAGCGTCCCCGGGTTTCGGACCTCGATGCCTCCCCCGACGCCCTGGCCCGCCTGGACCAAGACGCGCCCGGCGAGGTGCCCGGTGGTTCTGGCCAGGTCCGGGCCGGGCTGCCCAAGGTGTTTCTCGAGGCCGTCGAGTCGCAGTGATGGGTGGGGTGGCCTACGGGTTTCGAACCCGTAACCTTCGGAGCCACAATCCGATGCTCTGCCAGTTGAGCTAAGGCCACCACGAGCGGTTCGGAACGCGGCCAAAGCCGCGGGACGCGCAACGGAGCGAGGCGATCTTACTATGCGCCGCCCGTGCGGGCCGTCTCGGGAACAGGTGACCGCAGGCACCGCGGAGAGCCGATCGGCAATGTACACGGCAAGGTCGCGGGACTAGCCTTTGCAGCGATGGCCCGAACCACTCGACTGGCGATCTTCACTGGAACCCTGCTGATCCTTGTGGCCGGCACCGCGCTGGCCACTCGCCTGCCGCACCAGCGGCCCCAGCTTCCCGCGGCTGCAAGCCACGAGCCGGAAACCCCTCCCAGCGCCGAAGAGGTGGCGCATGCGGTCGATCGGCTTCAGGCGAGCGGCATCACCGCCACCGCCGAGCAGCTCGGGGCGCTCGCGGCCGACTACAGCGTGGGTGGCGCCGTTCGGCTGCT
>DASSEC010000113.1:0-7786 GCA_035696685.1 Candidatus Limnocylindria bacterium
ACGACACCCGTGCCGGTGACGCCGTGGACCTTCCCGCGGAGCCGATGTCTCCCGGCACGCTTGCCGTTCTCGCCAGCCTCGGCATCGCGGAGGTCCATGTTCGGCGTCGTCCGCGCGTGGCGATCCTGTCCACCGGCGACGAGCTCGTCGCGCCGGGGCAACCGCTCGGGCCCGGCCAGGTCTACGACGCGAACGCCATTGCGCTGGCGGCGGCCGTCGTCGAGGCGGGCGGCGAGCCCGTCCCGCTGCCGCGCGCGCCGGACGACGCCACGCGCATCGAGGAGCTGGTGCGCCGGGCGGCGGCCGAGGCCGATCTGCTGGTCGCCAGCGGCGGCGTGTCGGTGGGCCGCCACGACCACGTGCGTGACGTCATTGAGGCGCTGGGGGCGCTGGACTTCTGGCGCATCCGGATGCAGCCGGGCAAGCCGCTGGCTTTCGGGAGCGTGGAGGGCATGCCGGTCATCGGCCTGCCAGGCAACCCGGTCAGCGCCCTGGTCACGTTCGAGCTGTTCGCGCGGCCGCTGATCCGCCGCATGCTCGGCCTGGCGGGGAGCGGCCGCGTCACGCTGCCGGCGGTGGCATGCGAGCGAATGCCCAAGGACGCCGAGCGACGGGCCTACCTGCGCGTACGGCTCGCCCGCGGGGTCGATGGGCTCGAAGCGCGATCAGCCGGCGGACAGGCTTCCTCCCAGCTCCGTCCGCTCTCCGACGCGAACGCCCTGCTCGTCGTGCCGGAGGGGGAGCCCGCAGCGGAGGCGGGCCGCACCTACGACGCGCTGGTGCTGGGAGCGATCTGAATGAAGCCGAGCCACCTGGGGGCGGAGGGCGAGGCGCGGATGGTCGACGTGGGCGGCAAGCCGGTCACCGCCCGCCGGGCCGTGGCGCAGGCAGTGGTGCGGATGCGCCCCGAGGTGCTCGCCACGCTGCTCGACGCCGGCGGTCCGAAGGGCGACGCGTTCGGCGTGGCGCGGCTGGCCGGAATCGGCGCCGCCAAGCGCACCGCCGACCTCATCCCGCTGTGCCATCCGCTGCCACTGGACCGCGTGGCGGTGGACTTGGTTGCGGACCGCGATGCGGGCACCGTGACCATTCGAGCCGAGGTGACGGCCACTGCCCGAACCGGCGTCGAGATGGAGGCGCTGACAGCCGCCAGCGTCGCGGCGCTGACCCTGTACGACATGGCCAAGGCCCTGCAGCGCGACATCGTCATCGAGCGGGTGGAGCTGCTGCAGAAGGAGGGAGGCTCGCACGGCTCGTGGTCGCGTGACGCTGCACCTCCTGCGGCCGGCACAGCAACCGCCGATGCAGAGGCCGTCGTGGTCGTCTGCTCAACCCGCTCGGCCGCCGGTGAGCGGGAGGACACCGCCGGCCCTCAGCTCGTCGAACTCCTTCAGACCGCCGGCTGGGCGGTCGACCCGGAGCCGCGAGTCGTCCCCGACGACGAAATGCAGATCGCGACCCGGCTCGCCGAGCTGGCGGACGCCGGTCATCGCCTTGTCGTCACCAGCGGTGGCACGGGCCTCACCCCGACGGACGTGACCCCGGCCGCAACGCGACGCGTGATTGACCGCGAGGTGCCGGGCCTGTCCGAGCTGATGCGTAGCGCCGGCCTCGCCTCCACGCCGATGGCCGCGCTGTCCCGCGGCGTGGTTGGGACCCGAGGCGCGACGCTGATCGCCAACCTGCCCGGCTCACCGAAGGGTGCGGTCGAGTCCCTGGAGGCGGTGCTTCCTGTCCTGCGCCACGCCGTCGAGCAGCTGGCCGGCGGCGATCACTGAGCTGCCGCTCCGAGGCCCCGGGCGCGGTGGGCCGATGCCGGGCCATGTGCAGCTGTCACGGCTGGGGCCGTCGGCCGTCAAGGACGCTCGTCTAGCATGACGGCCGCATGCTGCTGGGCATCCCGCTCTACCCGCTGATCGTCGTCCCGCTGGCCGTTGCCGGCTTCCTGTTTTGGCGTCGCGCGCGCTGGCACCTGGAGGTGCTGCGCGCCGGGCAGCCGCTGAACCGGCTGGACCGACCGCTGGACCGGATCTGGGGCTTCGTCGTCTACGTCATCGCCCAGAAGCGTTTGCTGCAGGACCCGGTGCCCGGGCTGATGCACGCCTTCATCTTCTGGGGCTTCGTGGCGCTGCTCATCACCACCGGCAACTACCTGACCAACGGGTTGGTGGAGACGGTCCTGGCGTGGCCGATCGACGGAGTGCTGTGGACCCTGGCCGTAGGGCTGGCGAACCTTTTCATCGGCCTGGTGCTGGTGGGCCTGGCCGTCGCCGTCTGGCGGCGCGTGGTGGTGCGGCCGGCACGGCTGGCCCTGTCACGCGACGCGTTCGTGATCCTGGGCCTGATCCTGCTCGTCGTGGTGAGCGAGCTCCTGGGTGACGCGCTTCGCTTCGCCGTCCACCCGGATGACCCTGGCGCGCGGCTCGCCTTCCTGGCCGGGCCGCTCTCCGGCGTCCTGACGCCCATCGGCCCATCCGCGGCCGAAAGCTGGTTCGGTGCCTTCGCCTGGATCCACGTCCTGGCGGTCATGGGATTCGGCTCGTACCTGCCGTACAGCAAGCACCTGCACATCCTGACCAGCGAGCCGAACGTGTACTTCCGCAATCTGGAGCCCCGTGGCGCGCTGCGCAAGATGGACCTGGAGGCCGAGGGCCCCGAGGGCGAAGAGACGGTCTTCGGCGCCAAGGCACTGAAGGATCTGACCTGGCGCCACCTGCTTGACCCGATGAGCTGCACCGAGTGCGGCCGCTGCATGGAGTTCTGCCCAGCCTCGATGACCGGCAAGACGCTCAGCCCCAAGCACTTCATGGAGGGGCTGCGCGACCAGATCGTGATGGCCGAGACCGCGCTGGCGGCCGCGGCGTCCTCGCAGCGAGCGGCGAAGGGCGGCGCTAATGGTGGGGTCGAGGCCTCGGACACGGCGCTGGGCCTCGCCCGGGAGCGAGCGCGCGAGGCGCTGTCGCTGCCGCTGGTCGACAACGCCATCCCCGAGGAGGCCGTCTGGCAATGCACAACCTGTGGCTGGTGCGTGGAAGGCTGCCCGGTGCTGATCGAGCACGTCGACTCGATCGTCGAGATCCGACGCAACCTGGTGCTGGAGGAGGGGCGCAACCCGAAGGAGCTCAACGCCGCCTTCCGGAACATGGAGAGTGCCGGCAATCCGTGGGGCCAGCCAAAATCGGCGCGGCTGGACTGGGCCAAGGGCCTGGACGTGCCCCTGCTCGGCGTCGATCCGCCGCCGGCGCGGGAGGCGACGAATGGCGACCGGCCGTGGCGCACGATCTTCGGCCGCGGTGAGCGAAAGGGACCGGTGCTGTACTGGGTCGGCTGCGCTGGCGCGTTCGACGATCGCAACCGGCGTGTGGTGCGCGCCATGGCCCAGCTGCTGAAGCAGGCCGAGGTGCCCTTCGCCGTGCTGGGCTCGGGGGAGACCTGCTCCGGCGATCCGGCGCGGCGCGCCGGCAACGAGTACCTCTTCCAGATGCTGGCCGAGGAGAACGTCGCCACGCTGTCCGCGGCGCACGACCAGCACGGCGTGCAGACCATCGTGGCCAGCTGCCCGCACTGCTTCAACACGATCCGCAACGAGTACCCGCAGTTCGGCCTGACCGGCGTGGACGTGATCCACCACACGCAGCTGCTGGACCGACTGGTGGCCGATGGGCGCCTGGTGCCGACCGAGCACCACGAGGCGGTCGTGGCCTACCACGATGCCTGCTACCTCGGCCGTTACAACCAGGTCTATGACGAGGGTCGCCGCGTGGTCGAGTCCGTGCCGGGGCAGCAGGTGACCGAGATGGAGCTGCATCACCGGCGTGGGATGTGCTGCGGCGCAGGCGGGGCGCGGATGTGGATGGAGGAGCACGAGGGGCAGCGCATCAACCATCGCCGCGTGGAGCACGCGCTGGCGACCGAGGCCTCGGCCATCGCCACGGCCTGCCCGTTCTGCCTGATCATGCTGCGCGACGGGGTCACCGACCTGGAACGGACCGATGTCGCCGTTTCGGACGTCGCCGAGCTGCTGGCTGCCGCCACGGGCGCCTGGGCGGAGGCGAGCACCGCGCCCGCTCCTGCCGTCGGGTCCGTTAGCGATGGAAACGACTCACCGATCCAGTAGAACTACGCGGATTCCGCGGAAACGCGGCGCGGAAGTTGCGGAAAGTTTGACCCGCCTTTTCGTGGCGGACTACGATTCGCCGCATCGTGGCTGTCCGCTCTTTGGGCACAACTGGGCGTCGACCCCTGCTTGACGACCTGGATAAGGCCATCATCAAGGCCCTCCAGCTTGACGGGCGGCGGCCCTATGCCCAGATCGGCCGCGAGCTCAAGGTGCCGGAGGCCACGGTCCGCCAGCGCGCCGAACGGCTGATCAGCCGCGGCGTGGTCCAGGTGGTGGGCGTGACGGATCCACTGGCCATGGGCTTCGGCCAGCCGGCCTTCATTGGGCTGCACGTCGACGCTGGTCTCCTGGACGAGGTGGCCGATGCGGTCGCTTCCCTCGAGGAGGTTACCTACGTCGTCGTGACGGCCGGTCGGTTTGACATGATCTGCGAGGTCGTCTGCGAGGACAACGAGCACCTGCTCCGCGTCCTGGCCGATCAGCTGGCCCGGATCCCGGGCATCCGCTCCACCGAGACCATGGTGGAGCTGCGCTTCGTCAAGGAAAGCTACCGATGGGGCACCAGGTAGGAGGAACCGAGTGACCGTAGCCGAGCGGCGCGATGTCGACCGCGATCGGATCAAGCAGGTGGGGGAGCGTGAGGAAGCGGAGTACCGTGCGCGCTCGCCGCGCTCGGCGGAACTCCACGAACGCGCTCGCAACGCGCTGCCGCTGGGGGTCGCCAGCTCGTTCCAGGCCTACGACCCCTATCCGCTGTTCATGACCGATGCCCGAGGCTCGCGGATCTGGGACGCGGACGGCAACGAGTACATCGACTTCGACATGGCCTTCGGCGTCCTCGCGGCTGGCCATTCGCATCCGATCCTGGCCGCGGCGCTCCAGCATCGGGTGGCGAACGGGACCTGCTACACGTTTCCGGTCGAGGACAGCATCATCCTGGCCGAAGAGATCAAGCGCCGATTCGGCGCTGATCTCGTGCGCTTCAGCAACTCGGGCACCGAGGCGACGATGGATGCGATCCGCGTCGCGCGCGGCTTCACCGGCCGGGAGAAGATCATCAAGTTCGAGGGCGGCTACCACGGCCACCACGACGACGTGCTGGTCAGCATCCAGCCGCCGCGCGAGATGATGGGACCCGAGGCTTCGCCCACGACCGTCCCCATCAGCGCCGGCATTCCGGCCAGCCGACTGGCCGAGACGATCATCGCGCCGTTCAATCGGGCGGAGCTGGTGGAAGGCATCCTCAACGCGCATCGCGATGAGATCGCGGCGATCATCGTCGAGCCGGTGCAGTTCAACATCGGCGTCGTCCCGCCTCAGCAGGGATTCCTGGAGCGCCTGCGGGAGCTTGCGACCGAGCACGGCGCGGTCCTCATCTTCGACGAGGTCAAGACCGGCGTGGTGCTGGCGTGGGGCGGTGCCTACGAGTACTTCGGCGTCCAGCCCGACCTGTTCTGTCTGGCCAAGAGCATCGGCGGCGGGGTGCCCATCGGCGCCTTCGGTGGCCGGGCGGAGGTCATGCGGTCAATCGAGGGCGGCGAGGCAGATGCACACGCCGCCGTCGAGTCCGTCGACCGCAGCGAGCTGACGAGCACGATTGCCTATGTGCCGAACCGCGTCGCGCACCTCGGCACGTTCAATGGCAATCCGCTCTCGATGACCGCCGGCGTCGTCACGCTGACCCAGATCCTGACCAAGGATGCATACCCGCGGCTGAACGCGCTCGCTGACCGGCTGACCGCCGGCTGTCAGGAGATCCTGGACGAGTACGAGCTGCCAGGCTACGCGATCAACGTGGGGCCCAAAGGCTGCGTGATGTTCACGCCGGACCGAGTGACGAACTACCGCGACTTCATCGGCCTTGACAGCGAACTGTGGACGGCCTTCTTCTTCTACCTGGCCAACCGCGGGATCCTGCTGCCGCCTGGCCCGGACGACCAATGGACGTTGTCAGTCCAGCACACCGAAGAGGAGATCGACCGACACGTGGCGGTGTTCCGCGACTTCGCGCAGGAAATCGCCGGGTAAGGAGGCGCGTCATGCTGGAACGGGTCGCCCGTCCACTGGTCGGGCTGTGGAACGGGATCGCAGCGGTCTCGAACGCGTTCTACCGTGCGCTCGGCGGGCCCGGCAAGCTGCTGCAGGACTTCCTGAACGGGTCGTGGCTGGGCCACTCGCTGCACCCGGTCCTGACGGACGTCGTGGTCGGCGGCGCCACGATGGTCGTGTTCCTGGACATCCTGCGCGTCTTCTTCAACGTCGATGGCCTGGAGGACGCCGCCAGCTGGACGCTGGGCCTCACGGTGCTGGCCGGCGTGGGCACCATCCTGACCGGCCTCACCGACTTCAAGGACACGGCCACCGGCGACGAGCGCAACGTGACCGGCATGCACGGCGTGATCAACATCATCGCCGTCGTCATCTTCTTCATCTCGCTGCTGCAGCGGCTCGGTGGCAGCCATGACGCAGCGTTCTGGGTGGCGCTGCTCGCGTACCTGATCATCTCGGTGGGCGCCTTCATCGGCGGCCATGTCGTCTTCAAGTACGGCTACATGGTCAACCACAACGCTTTCGCCAAGGGCAAGCGCGCCAAGGAGTTCACGCCGATCATGCCCGCGGCCGAGCTGGCCGACGCCACGCCCACCAAGGCAACCTTCGGCGCGACCTCGGTGGTGGTCGTGCGCCGGGGCGACGTGGTCTACGCGCTGAAGGAGACCTGCTCCCACGCCGGCGGGCCGCTCTCCGAAGGACAGCTCAGGGGCGACAACATCGAGTGCCCGTGGCACTTCAGCCAGTTCCGGCTCTCGGATGGCGCGGTACGGCACGGGCCCGCGACCTCGCGCCAGGTCGCCTACCGCGCTCGAATCAATGACGGCCAGGTCGAGATCCAGGGGCCGATGGAGTGAGCGGACGGAATCAGCCCATCGTCCAGCGGGCTTCGACCGAGGGCGGGGCGAGAAGGGTCTGCAGCACCACACAGTAGCGCTCGGTTCGCGTCCGTAGCTTCTCGAGACGCTCATCGTCAACGTCGCCCTCGATCGAGAAATCAAGGCGGATCGCCTCGAAGCCGACGGGGACGTCCGGCGTGCCGAGCGTGCCACGCAGATCGAGATCGCCCACCGCGGTGACCGACACCGATACCTGCAGGCCCATGTTGGTGGCGACCATCTGACAGGTCAGCTGTGCGCACGCGGCCAGGGCGCCCAGCAGGAGATCGCCGGAGCAGGCGGCGCCTCCGGGTCCACCGACGCCGGGATGTGCTTCGGCGGCATACAATGCGCGCCCGATGTCCACCGAGCAGCTCATGGCGCCCTCGAGCCCAGTGCCGGTCGCCGTCAGCGTGATCCGGGCCGCGTCCGGGTCGCTCCGATACCGCTCCTTGATTGGCTGCTGGATTTCCCGCAACGTCATCTCGTCATTCTCACCTTTCACCATGGATCCGGTCGGCGGGCACGCTCTGTCGCGGCGAGCCATCGTCGCATGACCGGTGTCGGCACGGGAACGGTCACGCTGCTGTTCACCGATATCGAAGGATCGACCCGCCTGCTGCGGGAGCTTGGGAATCGCTACGAGCGTGTGCTGGACGAGCATCGGCGCCTTCTCCGGGCTGCGTTCGCGGCTCAGGGGGGAACCGAGATCGACACCGCCGGCGACGGGTTCTTCTAC
>DASSEC010000114.1:0-9834 GCA_035696685.1 Candidatus Limnocylindria bacterium
CGTTCCTTTCGAACGTGGTCGGACAGCGGGTGATGGACGACCTGCGGCTTGCCCTCTACACCCACCTGCAGTGGATGCCGCTGCGCTTCTTCACCGAGACGCGCACCGGCGAGATCCAGAGCCGGATCGGCAACGACGTGAACGGGGTCCAGTCGGTGGTGACCGATACCGCCGCGTCGCTGCTCTCGAACTTCGCCACGGTGGCGACCACCGTGATCGCCATGCTCATCCTGGACTGGCGGCTGACGATCCTGTCGCTGGGCATGCTGCCCGTGTTCGCCTACATCACCTACCGCGTGGGCCGCGTGCGCCGTGAGGTGAGCAGCCTCACCCAGCGCTCGCTGGCGGAAGTCAGTGCCATCACCGAGGAGTCCCTGTCCGTCTCGGGCATCCTGCTGTCCAAGACCTTCGGTCAGCAGCGCGCGTCGATTGCCCGCTTCGCGAAGGAATCCCGCCGGCTGGGCGATCTGCAGATTCGCCAGCAGATGATCGGGCGCTGGTTCTTCGCCATGATCGGCACGTTCTTCAGCATCGCGCCGGCGTTCGTGTACCTGCTGGCGGGCACGCTGATCATCAACGGCGACCCGGGCGTGAGCGTTGGCACCATCGTGGCCTTCACCACGCTCCAGAGCCGGCTCTTCTTCCCCATGGGCCAGCTGATGAACGTGCAGGTCGAGATCCAGGGCGCACTGGCGCTGTTCGACCGCATCTTCGAGTACCTGGAGATGGAGCACGACATCCGTGACGCGCCCGATGCGGTCACGCTCGACCCGGCCGCGATGCGCGGCGACGTCCGCTTCGACGGCGTCTCGTTCCGCTATCCCAAGAGCGCCCTGCAGCTCGCCGCGCAGGTGGAGGCGGAGCAGGCGGAGGCCGCCGGCCGCGCGGTGCCCCTCCCGGTGCGGCCGTTCGGGCTCGAGGAGATCAGCTTCGAGGCGCGGCCCGGCCAGCTGGTCGCGCTGGTGGGTCCGTCGGGCTCCGGCAAGACGACCACGACCTACCTGATCCCGCGGCTGTATGACGTGGACTCTGGCGCCGTCATGATCGACGGGCTTGACGTGCGACACCTCGCGCTCGAATCCCTGGGCCGGGAGATCGGCGTGGTGACCCAGGAGACGTACCTCTTCCACAACTCGGTGCTGGAGAACCTGCGCTACGCCAAGCCGGATGCGACGATGGAGGAGATCGAGACCGCCGCGCGTGCCGCCGCGATCCACGATCGGATCATGGAGCTGCCGGAGGGCTACGACACCATCGTCGGCGAACGCGGCTACAAGCTGTCCGGCGGCGAGAAGCAGCGAGTGGCGATTGCGCGGGTGCTGCTGAAGGACCCACGTGTCCTGATCCTGGACGAGGCCACCTCCGCCCTGGACACCGTCTCCGAGCGCCTCATCCAGGCTGCGCTGAATCGGCTCATGGAGGGCCGGACGACCATCGCCATCGCGCATCGCCTGTCCACCATCCTGCGCGCCAACCAGATCCTGGTCTATGACCGTGGCCGGATCGTGGAGCGCGGCACGCACGACGAGCTGATCCGCCACGAGGGCCTCTACGCCCGCCTGTACGCGGAGCAGTTCGCATCCGAACAGCCGATCAGCGAGCAGCCGGTCTGAGTCGCGTTCAACGTTCCGCCCCCTCCGCACGTCGGAGGGCCTTTATCACCGGCGCCATGGATCCACCCATCGACCTGGCCACCGAAGCCGGCATCGGGCCCGATGCCCTGCGGGCCACGGTCGTCAGCCTGCAGGCCGATCGCGGCGCGGAGCTCTGGGGGCTTGCCCGCCACCTGAACCTCGCGCCGGAGGAAGCCGATGACGCCGTCCAGGAGACGCTGCTGCGCCTCTGGTCGGCATTGCGCGATGGCCAGGACATCGAGCGGCCGGATGCCTGGGCGTTCCGCACGCTCTATCGCCTGGCCATGGACAAGCATCGATTCGCGCGCCGCGTGCGCGCGCTGGCCGAGCGCATCGGCTCACAGCCGCCTCGTTCGTCCGCCTATGACCATGCCGATCGGATGGTGGTCTGGGAGGCGGTCGAAACGCTTCCCGAACGCCAGCGGCTGGCCGTCTACCTTCGCTACCGCGCCGACCTGCCGTTCGAGGAGATCGGGCAGATCCTGGGGATCGCCGCTCCCTCGGCGCGCAGCCACGTGAGCCGAGCGCTCGACGCCCTTCGCGCCCAGCTCGGCGAGGAGAACTCCCGATGAACAACGACGATCTCGAGCGCCAGCTTCGTACCCAGGCTGGCCCACGCGAGGACGGGTATCGCCCATCTCCGCTGCCAGGCACGCCGGCGCAGTCGCGGCGGAGCGGACTCTGGACTGCCGGCCGGGTCGCCCTGGTCGGCGCGACCGTGGTTGCCGGCGCCGCGCTGGCCATCGCGCTGACGCGCATGCCGCCGCCTGCCACGTCTGGGGTTGGATCCGGCGGAAGTTCCGAACCGAGCGCGTCCATGCAGCCAACCAGCGCTCCGCCAGTCGCCGCCGCCTGCACCGCCGAGGATTTCGCCTGGTCAACCGATCCATGGGGCGGTGCCGCGGGCTCGCGGGGAACGACCGTCCTGCTGCGAGGCGTTGCCTCCCTCGACAGCTGCCGCATCGACGGGGCGGTATCGGTCGAGATTCGTGACGGCAACGGGCAGAGGCTGGTTGGCAACACGGCGACCACCCACCGGCGCGTGGCGGCGGGCGAGGTGCTCGAGCTGAGCATGGCGTGGAGCAACTGGTGCTCCGCCGATCCCGCGCAGCCGCTCAGCGCCGTGCTGCAGCTGCCCGGTGGCAACAGCGAGGTCCCGCTGATCCCCGCCAGCGGCGAGATCCTTATCCCGCCCTGCAACGGTGCCATGCAGCCGAGCAATCTCAGCATCACGGACATCCAGCCCTCGGATCGGACGTTCCCAGAAGGCTGACCTCTTTCCCTGGCGAGTGCTGAGCCGGCCCCTGGGCCGGCTCAGCCATGTCCATGCCACACTCCTGACGTGAGCCATGAAACCAAGGTAGCCAGCCACACGAACCGCCTGGCGAACGAGACGAGCCCCTACCTGCTCCAGCACGCCCATAACCCGGTCGACTGGTACCCCTGGGGCCCAGAGGCGCTGAACCGCGCCAGGGAGCTGGATCGGCCCATCTTCCTGTCCATCGGCTACTCGGCCTGCCACTGGTGCCACGTCATGGAGCGCGAGTCGTTCGAGGACCCTGAGACCGCGGCGCAGCTCAACGAGGGCTTCGTGGCCATCAAGGTGGATCGCGAGGAGCGCCCGGACCTGGACGATGTCTACATGGCCGCCGTCCAGGCCATGACCGGTGGTGGCGGCTGGCCGATGAGCGTCTTCCTCACTCCCGACCTGCGCCCGTTCTTCGGCGGCACCTACTTCCCGCCCGATGACGGCCACGGCCTGCCGGCCTTCCGGCGGGTGCTCGAGGCGATCAGCGACGCGTACCGCAACCGGCGGGGCGACGTGGAGCAGCAGGGGAGCCAGCTGGCGGCGCATCTCGAGTCGCAGCTGGCCGTCACGGCCGGCGCGACCGACGTCCAGGCGGCGCAGCTGGAGCTGGCCGCGGCGCGCATCGGCCAGACGTTCGATCCCCTTCACGGCGGCTTTGGGGGCGCGCCGAAATTCCCGGCGCCGATGACCCTGGAGTTCCTGCTGCGCCGATGGCGCCTCTCCCGCGACGAGCAGCTTCTGCGCATGACCACGTTCACGCTCGACCGCATGGCCGATGGCGGCATCCACGACCAGCTGGGCGGCGGCTTCGCCCGCTACAGCACCGACGCGCAGTGGCTGGCTCCGCATTTCGAGAAGATGCTGTATGACAACGCGCAGCTCGCCCACGCCTACCTGGAGGCGTACCGCGCGACGGGCGAGCAGCGCTACGCGGACGTGGCGCGCAGCACCGTCGACTTCATGCTGCGCGAGCTCCGGACCGAGGACGGTGGGCTTGCCTCCGCGCTGGACGCAGACAGCGAGGGCGAAGAGGGCCGCTTCTATGTCTGGTCACACGACGAGCTGACGCGGGTCCTCGCGAGCGCCGGACTCGCACCGGACGAGATCGACGCCATCGGTCGATATTGGGACGTGACGCCCGGTGGTAACTGGGAAGGCCACACCATCCTGCACGTGGCCGGAGCGCGACCGCCTGACGGCATCATGGTGCGGGCCCGCGAGGCACTGCTCTCGGCTCGAGCGCAGCGGGTTCGGCCGGGCCGCGACGACAAGCAGCTGGCCAGCTGGAACGGGATGGCAGTGCGCGCGATCGCGTCCGTCGCCCTGGTCCTGGGTGATCCCGAGCACGAGCAGGCGGTTCGTGGCCTGACGCGCTTTGTCCGCGATCACTTGCTGCGCGAGGAGGATCGCGTCTGGCGCACGACACGTGGTGGACGCTCGCACACCCCGGGCTTCGCCGAGGACTACGCCAACCTGGCCGATGGGCTGCTCAACGCCCACGCCGCGCTGGGCACCTGGGATGACCTGCTGCTGGCCCGTCACCTGGTCGACCGCCTGATCGCGGATTTCTGGCACGAGGAGTCGGGCACCCTGTTCGACACCGCCGACGAGCACGACCGGGCGGTGGCGCGGCCGCGATCGCTGCTCGACAACGCCACGCCGTCGGCCAACGCGGTGGCGGCGGACGTCATGCTGCGGCTGGCCCTTCTCACCGGCGAGCCCGACTACGACCGTCGCGCACGGAGCATCCTTCGAGCCGTGCAACCCGTCGTTGACCGGCAGCCGTCGGCCTTCGGGCGATTCCTGTCGGCCGCGGACCGTGCGCTGGCCGAGCCGGTTGACGTGGTCGTCGCCGGCGATCCCGGTTCAGCGGACGCCACGGCTATCCGACGAGAAGCGGCGGCGCCGTATGCGCCGGACCTGGTGATCGCTTCGCTGGCGCAACCCGTCGCGGACTGGCCGCTGTTCGATGGAAAGGCGGCACAGGACGGTCGCCCGACCGCGTATGTCTGCCGTGGGTATGCCTGCGATCGGCCCACCTCGGACCCAACGGAGGTTCGCGAGCAGGTGGTCCGGCTGGGGGTCAGCCGGCCAGGAAGCTGAGGCTCACCGTCCGAGCGTCGTTATCGGGGTTCGGGTCCAGCAGCGCGATCGACTGCCACGTGCCCAGGGCCAACCTCCCGGCGCGAACCGGGATGCTGACTGACGGCGAGGCCACGAGCGGCAGCGCGTGGTCGGCGCCGTGGCCTGGCGAGCCATGGCGGTGAACCCACCGATCATCACGCGGCAGCAGCCGGTCAAGGGCGTCCAGGACGTCCTGCTCCGATCCGGCGCCCAGCTCCATCACGATCACGCCTGCGGTGGCGTGCGGCACGAACACGTTGAGCAACCCATCGCCACCGTCTGAGGCCTCGGCGGCGAACGCCGCGCAGGCGTCGGTCACGTCGAACAGGCCACGGGCCCTTCCGGTGCGGACGGTGACGTCGCGCGACTGCATGCGGCTATCATGCGCGCCGATGCATCCCGAGCGACCTGTGGGCACGTCTGGTTCGCCGCGCCCACCGTCGAGTTCCCGACTCCGAACCTCACTCTTCCTCACGATCGCGATGACCCTGGTGGCTGCCGCCTGCGGCCAATCTCCGACCCCCACGCCCGCCCTGACGCCAACACCGACCCTTGAGCCGACTCCATCGGGGACCCCTGCGGTCACGCCGGTCCCGACGCCAACCCCGAATCCGCTGGACGCCGATCTGCTCGACCATCGCTTCACCGTCCTGGTGGTTGGCGAGGACGTGAGCGCCGCGCGACGCGCGCGGGGCTACATCGGCGACAACACCGACGCGATGATGGTGGTCAGCGTCAGCCCCAAGCAGCGCAGCGTGGCGATGGTCAGCCTGCCCCGCGACACGGTGAATATCCCGCTGCCCAACGGCCAGCTGTGGACCGGCAAGGTGAACGCGATCGCCAATTCCTACGGGGTCGACACCCTGCGCCAGGCGATCGCCGACCTGCTGAACATCAAGATCAAGTACTACGTCAAGGTCAACATGGACGACTTCGTCGACCTCGTGAATGCCGTGGGCGGCATCAGCGTGAACGTCAAGACGGTCGTCCAGGAACCGCGCTGGAACCTCTACCTCACGCCGGGCCGAGCGCACCTCGATGGCCTGACCGCGTTGCATTACGCACGAGCGCGGCACTTCGACAACGACTACGCCCGGGCCGCCCGCCAGCAGCAGGTGATCCATGCGCTGGCCCTGAAGTACACCAACCGCCAGACCGATGTGAACATCGTGCGGCTGCTCCGGACGCTGGCCGGCCTGGAGACGAACCTGCCGCTGAACGAGCTCCCGACGCTGGTGGCCCTCGCCCGCCGTGCAGCACGCGTGGACTACGCGACGCAGGTGCTGATGCCGCCGCAGTTCGCCATCGCCTGGGGGGATCAGGGCGACGGGCGTGGCTGGTTGATGATCCCGAATGTCGATGCCATGCGGAAACAGGTCCGCACGATGTTCGGAAACTGAACCGAACCGCCGCTCGGGGCCCTGGGGTCAGTGGGCGGTTGCGGCCTCGGTGGCCATGAACGTCCGCGTCCCGCAGCGGTAGCAGGATTCGTCGGCAGCCCGGATGGTCGAGCCGCAGTTCGCGCAGCTCACCGCCAGATCCGCCTCGCAGTGCGTGCAGAACCGGGCGCCGGGCGGGTACTGCAGGCCATCCACCGGGCAGTAGGGAATGCCGCGCGCCGCCTCGATGGCGCCGTCGGGCGCCCGTGGCAGGCGGAGCGTGGGCTGGACGACCGATTCGGCGTTGATGCCTACCTGCGACACACGCAGGTAGCCGATCACCAGCCAGGCCACGTAGAGCGCCGCCAGCCCGAGCAGGCCGTACGGCAGCACGGTGGCCACGAAGCCGGCGGAGTCGTCGGCGATCCACTCGATGAGCTGGCGAATGGCGTCCATTTGCGCGGCGATTCTAGCATCGGGCACCCGGCTGCTCGGCCACCCGGCTGACCGAGTGAGCGCGGTACACTCCGCCGACATGCCCCGGCCGAAGCTCGACCCCGCCACGCCCCTGACCGAGCTCCACGTTCACCTGGGCGCGGCCGTCACACCGGCCATCATGTGGGGTATCGCCCACGCACAGGGCATCCGCCTGCCGACCAAGGATTACTGGGAGTTCCGCGACCTCATAACCGTCGGCCGGAGGCGGCGGTCGTTCCAGGCCTACCTCGATCTGTTCCACTGGACCGAGCTGATCCAGTCGAGCCCCATCGCCGTCGAGCGCAGCGTGTACGAGGTCATCGGCGGGGCGTATCGGAAGAACAACGTCACCCAGCTCGAGCTGCGGTTCAACCCCATGAAGCGGAACCGCGGCGGCGAGCAGGACCTCGACCACATCATCGCGGCGGCCGTGCGCGGCATGGACCGCGCCGTCCTGGAGTACCCCCAGGTGCGGGCCGGTCTGATCTTCTGCCTGGACCGATCCTTCGATTACGCGCTGAACGAGATCATCGCCGCCAAGGCCATCGCCTGGCAGGACCGCGGCGTGGTGGCGGTCGATATCGCCGGGCCGGATGCGGCCGGCTTCCGGTTCGCGGACTACCGCGACCTGTTCGCCCAGGTGCGACGCTCCGGCCTGGGCGTGACGGTGCACGCCGGTGAGGTGGGCGGACCGGATGAGGTTCGCGAGGCGGTCGAGGCGCTCGAGCCGACCCGCATCGGCCATGGCGTTCGGAGCGCGCGCGACCCGCGGGTGATGGCCATGCTCCGCGAGCGCGGCGTGGTGCTCGAGGTCTGCCCGTCGTCGAACCTGAACACCCGCGTGATCAGCAGCTACCCCGAGCTGCGCACGGTCATTCGGGCCCTGGTCGATAACGGCGTGCGGTTCGCGCTCTCGACCGATGGGCCGGAGATGCTGCGCTCCTACCTGCGGGACGAGGTCGCACTCCTGCTCCGCCACGACATCCTGAGCTTCGACGAGGTGCTCGAGGCGCTGGACACCGCGAACGAGGCTTCGTTCGTGGACCGCGCGCCGGCCCCCGGTGGCGCCCGTGACGGCCAGGGGAATTGGCGAGCCAACCACGCCGCCATCGCGCTCGAGGTCGAGGTCTAGGCTGCTATCCTGCCGGCCGTGTCCTCGATCTGGCGGCCGGTCCGTGAGCGGCAGGCTCCCCGATCGCTGATGGTGATCGTCGCCCACCCGGGCGACGAGGCGTTCGGATTCGGCGGCGCCATTGCCCAATCGGCGAGCATGGGGGCCTACGTGGTGGTCGTCTGCGCCACGCGCGGCCGCTTCGACCCGCGATTGGTCGAGAAGCCGCCTGCACCAGGCGGACGCAACCGGCACTACTCGAACCCGGTGGTGTGGCGAAACCTCGACACCGTGCGCGAGGACGAGATGCGCCGCTCGGTGGCGTTGCTGGGCGTGAACGTGCTGCGGGTGCTCGATTACGCGGAGGAGTCCCTGTCGACGGTGAACCAGCAGGAGCTGCGCGGGCGCCTGGTGCAGCCGATCCGCATGCATCGGCCGGAAGTCATCCTCAGCTTCGGGCCCGATGGCGTGACCGGCGACACCGATCACGTGGCCGTCGCCAATGCCGTGGCGGACGCCTTCGACCTCGCGGCCGAGCCGCTCGCCTACGAGGACGACCTCGAGGAGGACCAGGTCGCGTGGCGTGCTGCCAAGCTCTACCAGCTGGTCGTGCCGCCCAGCCAGCTCACCACGCTGGCGGACATGACGCCGACCGGCTACGGGTCGGCGGAGGGAAGCGACACGCTCACCTTGGAGCTGGGCGAGCTGGCGCGGCTCAAGCTGGCCGCCATTGGCCGGCACGTGTCGCAGACCGGTTCCGAGGGGCCGTTCCACGACTGGACACCGGAGATGCGCGACGGCTTCCTGGCCACCGAGCACTACCGCCTGGCTCGCTCCAACGTGCCGGTGACGGCCGGCGACGTGGCGGGTGCGGCCGAGGCATCCATCTGGGACGGGCTGGCCTGACCCTTGCGCCCGGCGCCGCTCGGGCCATCGGCTCAACATAGGTAGCATCTTCGAGGACGAGCGTCTGGTACGCTCGAAGCCGCCCAGCCCCGCCCGGAATGAAAGGAAGCCGTCCTTCGGCATGGCCGATCAGCTGACCAACGACAACATCATGGCCGTCCTGGGCCAGGTCAAGGATCCCGAGATCGGGCGTGACCTGGTCAGCCTGGGCATGGTCAAGAACATCGAGATCAACGGGACCGCGGTGGATCTCACCGTGGAACTCACCACGCCCGCCTGCCCCTTGAAGGCGAAGATCGAGTCGGACATCGTCGACGGCCTCGAGTCGCTTGGTGCCAGCGCCGTCCGCGTGGACTGGGCGAGCAACGTGAAGCGCTCGTTCGGCGGCCCGGCGGCGGACCTCATCCCGGGCGTCAAGAACACCATCGCCGTGGCGTCCGGCAAGGGCGGCGTGGGGAAGACCACGGTGGCCGTCAACCTGGCCGTCAGCCTCGCGCGCGACGGCGCGCGGGTCGGCCTGCTGGACGCCGACATCACCGGTCCAAATGTCCCCTTGATGATGGGCACCGTCGGCGCGCACGTGACCGGAGCGTCCGGCCGCGTCAACCCGGTGGTCAGCCACGGCGTGAAGATGATGAGCATCCAGTACTTCCTGACCGGTGACGCGCCGGTGATCTGGCGCGGGCCACTCATCCACTCCGCCATCCAGCAGTTCCTCCGTGACGTGGAGTGGGGCGAGCTGGACTACCTGGTGGTGGACCTGCCGCCGGGCACCGGGGATGCCGCGCTGTCGATCAGCCAGCTCATCCCGCTGTCCGGGGCGCTGGTGGTGACCACCCCACAGGAAGTCAGCCTGATGGACGCCCGGAAGGCGATCGCCATGTTCACCAAGGT
>DASSEC010000115.1:0-7315 GCA_035696685.1 Candidatus Limnocylindria bacterium
CTGACCAGGACCTTCTGGCTCGTATCCAGGATGCGATACGCAACCGCGTAGATCGCCAGCGGCACCGGGCCGAGGAAGATGCCGACCAGCAGATTGTCGGTGTTGCGGCTGAGGAACGTGAGCACGTCCGAGCCCACGACCTTGATCCCGAACCCGAATAGCTCTTGGAAGTTCGCCCGCGAGACCTCCAGCCCGGGGCGCCACGGGCTGACCGTCCAGAGCGTGATGACGGCGATGATGGCCGCCGCGAGCTGCTGGCCCACCAGCGCCCAGGCGCCGAAGCCCATGAAGGCCATGGCGATGCCCACCGCCCCGCCCCCGCCAATGGCGAGCAGCCCGCGTGTCGCCAGGCTCCGAAACGCGAGCTCACGGCGTAGGAGCGCCTGCTGCGTGCTGCTGAACGACGAGATGAAGAACAGGAGCGACAGGACCTGGATGATGGGCGTCAGCGCGGGCGCCACGTCGGGCTCGGCCCTGGCCAGCAATGCGGCCAGGGGCTGCGCAATCACGATGCCGATGACGGACAGCAGCGTTCCGGTCGCGATCGCCACCCAGAAGGCGGTGTCGATGTGGCCGCGCGTCACGCTGGGTCGCTGGATGATCGCGTCGCCGAAGCCCTGATCGATCAGCAGCTGCGCGAACGCCACGAAGATGGCGGCCAGCGCCACCAGCCCGAATTCCTCGCGCGTGAGCAGCCGCGCCAGGATCAGGAACACGACCAGGCTGAGCAGCTGGCCGCCCCAGGTGTGGATGAACGTCCAGGTCAGGCCGCGGGCGACCTGGCGGCGCAGGCCTTCCTGCTCGCTGTCGTGATCGGCAGGAAGCCACGGATCAGCCAAGTAGCAGTCTCCTCAATGGTTCCTTCACCGGCGCCGCCGGTGGCTGGAGCCGCCGAGTTCGCGCTCACGGTAGGCTAGCAGGGCGGGCGGCTACGCTCGGCTACCTCCGCCAGGACGATCATGCCGATTCCGGACTTCTTCATCGTGGGTGCCTTCAAGTCCGGCACCACCGCGTTATACGACTACCTGCGGCTCCATCCCCAGGTGTTCATGCCGTTTCACAAGGAGCCGCTGTTCTTCGGCGACGACCTCACGCGCCGGTACGGCCGCATGACGCGTGCGCAATACGAGGCGCTCTTCGCGGACGCGAAGGCAGGCCAGCGCGTCGGCGAGGCATCGGCCTGGTACCTCTACTCGCGCTCCGCTGCACGCGAGATCAGGGAGGCGTCGCCGCAGGCGCAGATCATCGTCATGCTGCGCAACCCGGTGGACGTCATGTACGCCCAGCACAGCCAGCTGCTGTTCAACGTGGAGGAGGACATTCCTGATTTCGGCGAGGCGCTGGCGGCGGAGCCGGCGCGGCGTCGCAGCCAGCGGCTCCCCCCGGGACCGTTGCGCGTCGAGAACCTCTACTACCGCGAGAGCGTGCAGTTCGCCGAGCAGCTGCAGCGCTTTGTCGACGTCTTCGGCCGGGACCGGGTGAAAGTGATCGTCTACGACGACTTCCGTGACGACACCCCGGGCGTCTACCGGGGCGTCCTCGAGTTCCTGGGCGTCGATGCCGACTTCGCGCCACGGTTCGCGGTCCGCAATCCGAACAAGCGGGTGCGATCACGGCTGCTCCAGCGGCTGGTGTACCAGCCCCCGGGACCGCTGCTCAGGCTGGTGCCGCTCATCCGGCGTTTCCCGCTGGCGCACGCGCTGCGCGATCGAATGCTGCGCGCGAACAGCAGCCCCGAACGCCGCCCGCCGATGGACCCGGAGCTGCGACGACGGCTGCTCAGCGAGTTCACGCCGCAGATCAGGCGGCTGGGGGATCTCATCGGGCGCGACCTGTCGGCCTGGTTCGAGGATCCGGACTCCGCCGCCGCATGACCCGGCCGGACTTCTTCATCGTCGGCGCATTCAAGGCGGGCACGACATCGCTCTACGAATGGCTGCGCCAGCACCCGCAGGTCTTCATGCCCTTCCACAAGGAGCCGATGTTCTTCGGGGCGGACCTGGACCCCCGCTATCGGCGCATGAGCGAAGCCGAATACCTGCACCTCTTCGACGACGCGAAGCCCGGTCAGCGCGTGGGCGAGGCGTCCCCGTGGTACCTCTACTCCGCCAGCGCGGCCGCCGAGATCAGGGCCTTCTCGCCCGACGCGAGGATCATCGCCATGCTGCGCAACCCTGTCGACGTCATGCATGCGCAGCACAGCCAGCTGCTGTTCAACCAGCGCGAGGACCTGGTTGAGTTCGCCGATGCGCTGGCCGCCGAGCCCGATCGCCGTGCGGGCCGGCGCGTCCCGCCGGGCGCGCTGCGCCGCGAGGCGCTCCTCTACCGGGACAGCGTCCGCTTCGCCACGCAGCTGCGTCGTTACTTCGACGTCTTCGGCCGCGATCGGGTCCACGTCATCGTCCATGACGACCTGCGCGACGGCGCCGCGGAAGTCGTGCGAGGAACCTTCGCCTTCCTGGGCGTGGACCCGGACGTGGCGGTGACCCTCGATGCCCGCAACCAGAACCGCCGCGCGCGCTTCGCGACCCTCCAGCGCCTCGTGTTCCGGCCGCCGGGCCCGCTGCGCCGGGTCGTGCCGTGGCTGCGACGCTTCCCGCTGGTCCATCGCCTTCGTGATGCGCTCGTCAACGCCAACAGCCTGCCGGAGGAGCGTCGCCCCATGGATCCGGCGCTGCGGCGCCGGCTGACGGTCGAGCTGGCGCCGGAAGTGGCAGAGCTGGGGCAGCTGATCGGCCGCGATCTCAGCGCTTGGAGCCGCCTGGCCTGAGGTCGCGGAGCGTGGTACGGACCCGCCGCCGGAACCGTTCCGGGACCAGACGTGCGGCGCGGCGCTTCAGGGTCTGGCGGTTCCCCCGGCGCACCGACTCGACCAGCTCGTTCATGCGACGCTCGCGGACCAGGCGCCACTGGGCGTCGAGCAGCGAAGGGTCGACTCGGTCGAGGAAGCGGTTGACGCGATCCAGGAAGAGCTCCCGGTAGGACGCGTCTGCCCGGTCCATGACCCTGAGGTGGAGGCGCAGGTCGTCGCGCAGGACGTGCTCGTGGTACAGAGCCTTGGCCCCAGGCGGCCCGTGGGTCGCCAGCCAGTCGCTGACGCCTTCGACGGCCGCCAGGCGGTCCAGCAGCACCCGAGGCTCGAGGCGCCGCTGGGTGATCGACCGCTCGCTGCCGGCGCGGATCCGATACAGGTACACCGGCTCGGCAATCACGTCCACCGCCGCTGCCTCGAAATGGGCGGGGATGACCACCGGGATGTCTTCGTGCAGCACGCCCTCCGGGAATCGCCGTCCGTCCCAGAACGATCGGCGCCACAGCTTGTTCCATGCCGTGCGGTCCGCCAGCAGGGCATTGAACCGGGTCACGTGCGTCCGCGGTCGCGATCGGTCGAACGCCTCCGCCAGGAAGCGCGATTGCATGCGCTGCGAGTCGGTCACCCGCAGGACGTTGCCGGTCGCGAAGTCGGAGCCGGTGGCCACCAGCGACCCAAGGAGCAGCGCGTATGCGTCGCGGGGCAGCAGGTCGTCGCTGTCCAGGAAGGCGAGGTACTCCCCGCGCGCCTGGTCGATGCCGGTGTTGCGCGCCTTTCCCAATCCACCGTTCGGCTGGGAGATCAGGCGGAACCGCGGGTCGCGCTCCACGAACTCCTGCGCGATGCGCGCGCTGCCGTCCGTCGAGCCGTCATTGACCAGGATCGCCTCGAACCGACCCTCGGTCTGCGCCGCCAGCGATTCGAGGCACGGTCGCAGATACTCCTCGACGTTGTAGATCGGCACCACGACGCTGATCATCGGGCGCTCATCAGCCACGCCCGCGGAGCCTCCGCAGCCTGCTCCTAAGCCGCTGTCGCATGCCTGGCGGCAGGAGGCGCAGCAGCCGCCCGCCGCGGCCGGCCGGCGCACGGGCTCCGCGCGGCAGCGCGGCGGTGATCGAGGACTGGGCGATCTTCTCGGACTCGTCGTACAGCTGCTGATAGGCGGCACGCAGCGTGTCAAGGATCGCGTGCAGCTCGGGCCCGTCCGCGACGGGCAGACGCTGGACCTGCGTCCACACCTCATCCGCCAGGTCGCGCAGCCGGTTCGGAACGTCCAGCTCGTCCCACCGAGCGCGGCTGCGGTGCAGACCGGGATCGACGAACTGATCGACCGCGGCCAGTCGTTCTGCTTCTTGGAGCGCGGGCAGGCGCAGGGTGGCGCCCACCCGCCTGATCTCACGGTGCCAGTCGGCAAGCAGGTCTTCGTGTCGCACGAAGCTTCGAGGCGCGTTCCGGGTCGCGCGCTCGGTCTCGAGCATCACGTTGAGGCAGGCCGCCGCGCGGCTCGCCTCGCCCTGCCATGTGCCGTACGACGTTCGCGCGCTGCGCACGATCTCGGCAGGGTGGCGAAGCATCGTGACGAAGGCGGTGTCCGCACCCAGCTCGGCGGCGGCGCGCTGCCACAACGGCAGGAACCACACCGTGCGCGGATCCTTCACCGCGACCACCGGGCCGCTCTCGAGCTGCGTGCCAAGCCAGCCGCGCAGCTCGTCGCTCTGGGTCAGCTCGCCGGTGACCTGCCATGCCGCGGGCCGAGCATCGTTGACGGTGACCCGCCGCTCGCGCAGCAACCTGGTATGGAAGTCCACGACCCAGCGGGGCTCGCCGAAGCCGCGCGGATTGGTGCTGTCGGCGTTGATCTCCGGCTGCGGGATGTGCAGGCCGAACTGCCCGAGGATGCCGGTGAGCAGGCTCGTGCCGCTCCGCCCGACGCCGACCACCAGCAGCAGCGTTCGGCTTGATGGCGGCGGCTGGCTGCGACTCATCCGACTCCGGCTGATGTCGCTGATTGCGACGCGATGCGAGTTGGAGGCACGTCTCACCTGTTGGGGCCGCGCGGTAGGCTAGCAGACCAAGTGGCGGAGCAATCGTTACGGCGTTCCCGTGGCGCCGAAGCCAGTGACGCGAAAGCGAGCCAGGGTTCTGAGCCGATGAGCGACCGGCGCGTTCGCATCGACCGCGTCGACGTGGACGACATCGGGTTTCGTGGTGCAGTCGCGCGCATCGCCGAGCTGGCGACTGCCGGCGCTGGCGGGTACGTCGCCACGGTCAACGTCGACTACCTCGTCCGCGCCCATGGCGATCCGGCCTTTCGTGACCTGCTGTCCGGGGCGCGGCTCCGGGTGCCGGATGGCATGGGCATCGTCTACGGGGCCAGGCTGGCCGGCATTCGGCTGCATGGGTCGGTGACGGGTCGATTGCTGCCCGAGGCCATCGCTCGATTGCCCAACAGCCCGCCGATGGGGCTGATGGGCGGTCAGCACGGTGCCGGCGCCAAGGCCGCCGCGCGACTCGAGGCACTCGGCGGGCAGGTCCATGCCACGGCCTCCCCGCCCATGGGCTTCGCGGTCGGGGGCCCGGAAGACCGGGAGGCAGTCGAGCGCCTCGCCGAGGCCGAGCCCCAGGTGCTGTTCGTGGGACTCGGCTCCCCCAAGCAGGACGAGTGGATGGCCGCCCATGCCGCCGACCTGCCGCGCACCGTGATGGTCGGCGTGGGCCAGGCGATCGACGTGCTGGGTGGCTTCCAACCGGCAGCGCCGGCCTGGATGACGCGCATCGGGCTGGAATGGGCGTATCGGCTGGCACACGAGCCGCGCCGGCTGGCTCGGCGCTACCTGTGGGACGACCCACGCTTCTTCTGGTGGATGCTGCAGGCCCGGAGGGCACGCCGATGAGCAACGAGCCGCGGCTGGTGGAAGTGACGGTGGAGATCCCGTCCGGAAGCCGCAACAAGTACGAGTACGACCACGCCAACCATCGGTTCGTGCTCGACCGGGTGCTGTACTCCAGCGTGCATTACCCCTGCGACTACGGGTTCATCGAGCACAGCCTGGCCGATGACGGCGACCCGCTGGACGTCCTGGTGGTGATCAGCGAGCCGACCTTCCCCGGCTGCATCGTGCGGGCCCGCCCCGTTGGCGTGCTGGACATGAAGGACGAGAAGGGCCACGACTTCAAGGTGCTGGCGGTTGCCCACGACGATCCCCGCTGGGACGAGACCGTCGCCCTGCAGGACCTCTCGCCCCACCGGCTGCGCGAGATCGAGAACTTCTTCGACATCTACAAGGAGCTGGAGGGGCGCCGCACCGAAGTGTCAGGCTGGCTGGGCGTGGATGACGCGTG
The DNA here is from genome assembly GCA_035696685.1 of Candidatus Limnocylindria bacterium. Taxonomy (GTDB): domain Bacteria; phylum Chloroflexota; class Limnocylindria; order QHBO01; family QHBO01; genus DASSCW01. The sequence continues at coordinate 6,158 of DASSEC010000115.1, forward strand.
GCGCATCATCGACGCCGCCATGGAGTCGGGGCGCCGCGGCGTCGACAACGAGGGGGAGGCAGCCAACCCCGGGACCTGGCGCTGACCTTGGCGCATGGCTGACACCGGTGCGCGCAGCTCCGCGCGCGGGTCTGCTGGCGGGCCGCGGCTGCTGCTCTATGGGATGTACGACGCCAGCGTGCCGGCAAGCGCGCCGCGCGTGCGCATCGCGATGCTGGCCGAGGCCCTGGAGCAACGCTCGCGGTTGGTTCGTGCCGACCGCGGGCGGTGGCACAGGCTGCTGGCGGTGCCGCGCGTGCTCTGGCAGCTGCGCCACGTGGACGCGGTGTACGTGGAGTCGCCGACGGGGGCCAGCATGCCGTGGGACCTGCTGGTGCTCGCTGCGGCCAGGGCGATGGGTCGGCCGGTGGGCATCTACTTCCGCGACGCCTACCAGCTGTTCCGCGAGCTCTACCCGGCCGGCTCCTTCCGGCAGCGGATATCGGACCTGGCGTGGAGCTTGAGCATTCGCCTGCTGCGCAGTCTGGCCACCGTCCGGTTCGTGCCGTCCGCCGGCCTGGCCGCTGCGCTGAGGCTGCGGGACGCGGTGGTGCTCCCGCCCGGTACGGATCCCCGACAGCCGGACCTCGGTGCTGGCAACGAGCAGGTCGTCGCCTACGTCGGCCCCATGAACCCGGCGGATGGATTCGACCGCCTGCTTGCCGCGATGGCAGCAGCCCGAGCCGAGCTGCCAGCAGCGCGTCTGCTGGTGATCAGCGGCACGGAGCGTGCCGATCTGCCCGATTGGGTCGACCTCGTCGCCGCCGACCGACGGGAACTTCCCCGCCTGCTGGCCCGTGCGCGTGCGTGCGTGATTCCACGGCCGATCAACGCCTATACCGATCTGGCACGACCGGTGAAGCTCGCCGATTACCTGTCGCTCGGCAAGCCCGTGGTCGCGACCGCGGCCGCCGAGACCGCCGCCCTCCTGCAGCCCTCCGGGGCAGGCCTTCTGGTGAGCGACGATCCGGCGGACCTCGCCCGCGGGCTGCTGGCGGTCCTGAGGGATCGCGAGCTGGCCGAGCGGCTCGCGACTGCCGCTCGCGCCCTGGCGGTTTCGCCCGAATCGACGTGGGACGATCGAGCGGCCGAGATCGTCGAGCGGCTCTCATGACGATG
>DASSEC010000116.1:0-7079 GCA_035696685.1 Candidatus Limnocylindria bacterium
ATGGGGAGCTCATGCTACCGGAGGCCGCTGCATCGGCTCCGATACGCCCGCCCGATGTCCCATCAATTCAGCCCGCACGGCACTGGTGCCCGGTCCCTTGCGGAGGGACCCTCGCATCATGGGGCGAGCCGTCGTGCGGCCCTCGCCTCGTGGAGGTGAGCGATGAAACGAGCGATGGCTGTCGTCGCCGCGCTGGCCCTGAGTGTCCTCCTGCCCATCGGCCCCATGCAGGCCGTGGAGAACTGGCACGGGACAGTCAAGGGAGCGACGGCCGAGTGGTGGTCAACCGACGGTGAGGCCCTTACCGGGGTGACCATCGAAGTGGCGAACCGGGTCGAGCACACGCCGCAGGGCGCGGTGGTTCGTACGGTTGGATTGAATCTGCAGGTCATCGAGCAGGGGAACGACCCGCGCAGCGGTGAGCCGCTCTATCGGCAGCTGTGGACCGAGCCCTTCTACGCGCCGATGTCCCAGATGGCCATTCGCACCCTGGCCAGCGCGTCCGCGACTGGGTCGGTGACCCTGGTGGGCACGGAGTGGCGGGGTGACGAGGAGCGGGCGATCGGGCCATACGAGGTGAAGGTCAACGCGGATTGGGCGGCATCGGGCCCGGTCACGAGCGACCGAAGTGCCACCTGGGACACGCAATTCGGCGCGAAGGTGTACGACAGCGCGTCGGTTCGGTCAGCTCCCGCCACTGCTACGGCGAGCGTCACCGGGGATCTCTCTCTGGGTGCGCTGGGCGAAACCACGGGTCAGCTGGTCGCGGCGCGCATGTCGTCGCATCTCCAGCCGGCCGAGCCGCCTGCGCCCGCGTTCCGCGCGACATGGCGCTTGCCGGGCCTGATGGACACAGCCACGACCCCTGGCATCGAGCACGTCTCCGGCGCCTTCGGGTTCTGGCAGGTCGGCGGTGACGAGGGAACGGGCGTGCTGCTGGACGTCGCCAGCGCGCACGGCCGCAATGACAGCGGGACCACGGCCACCGGGACGTTGGAGGTGTACGGGAGCTACTGCGACACGACAACCAACGAATGGGTGAGCTACGACGTCTTCTCGGGTCCGCTGGATCTGACCGTGGCGCGGATTCCGGCCTCGCTGGCCAGCGCGTCCGTGGTCGTCACCGCCTCTTTGACCGGGTACGAGTCACGGATGTCAGGCTGCGCGAACCCGACTGGCGAAGCGGTTGACCAGGACGCCGGACCGTACGCGGTGACCATCCGCGCATCGTGGACGGGCACCGGAGCCATCGAGCACACCCGCGTCGCGCGCTGGGTGCGCGGCCCCGATTACACGCTGCGTGCGTTGGAGCTCAACCGCGGCCGCCAGGCAATGGCGAGCGGGACGATATCCAGCGTCCTGGTGTCGGGCAATCTGGGTGCGCCGGTGAACGCGTTCCTCTACGACCTGCGGTCGCGCATGGCCACGACGGGGGAGCCGCCTGGTTGAGCGGCGGTGATCGCGCGGGAGGGCGGACCGATTCCCGGTACGTCCCTCCCGCCTGAGCCTTGCGGCACAATCGGCGGGTGAGCTCCCGCGCGAGCCTGGCCGGCTGGGCGATCTGCGTAGTGACGCTGCTGGTGGTGGCCACCACGGTGGCACTGGTCATTGCCAACCGCGCCTCGATCCACGGCGTGGACCAGGTGAACACGATCGAGATCGTGCTGCCCATCGGCTACGCCATCCTGGGTGGGCTGGTCGTGTCGCAGCAACCGCGCAACGCCCTGGGCTGGATCTTCCTGGCCATCGCATTCCTGAATGCCCTGCCGGGGACCACCACCCAGTACAGCCGTTTCGCGCTGATGACCGAGCCGCACGCCCCGTTCTCACCATGGATCCCATGGGTGGGCTACGTAGCCGCCACGCTGGTCTACCCCAGCGGCCTGGCAACCCTGGCGCTGCTGTTGGTGCCGAACGGGCGGCTGCTGTCACCGCGATGGAGGTGGGTGGCCTGGGCGGGGATGGTGATGACCGGCTTCCTGCTGGCGACCGTGTGCCTGGATCCGATCGCGATCCAGTTCCCAGGCATGCAGCCGATTCCGAATCCCACCGGCATCCCCGGCCTGGAGGGCCTGAACTCTGGCACGGTCGGGACGGCCGGCTACCTGGTGGCTTCGCTGGTGCTGGCCATCGGCGCGATCTCGCTGGTGGTCCGCTTCCGCCGCGCCCGCGGCGACGAGCGTCAGCAGCTGCGCTGGGTGGCAGTGGCCACCGCCTTCGCGGTGCTGATCAACATCGCCTACACCCTGGTTGCGGTGGCCGTCCTTACGCCGGAGCTGAGGACCGCGCTGGCGCCCATCGTCGTGATCACCGGTTTCGCGCTGGCGCTACCGGCCGGGTTCGCGGTGGCCATCCTGCGCTATCGGCTCTACGACCTGGACCTGCTCCTCAACCGGACCATCCTGTACGGGGCGGTCACGGTCGTGCTGCTGCTCGTCCTGGGGCTCGCCGACCTGCTTGCCCAGCGAGCCCTGCTGACGCTGTTCAACCAGCGGTCCGAGCTGTTGGCGATCGGCCTGGGGCTGTCCGCCGGACTTGCGTTCGGGCCCGTGCGCCGATGGCTGCGGCCGATCGTCGACCGCGCGCTGCCCGCCCGCAGCCGCCTGACCCTGCTGTTCACCGATATCGTCGAGTCAACCCAGGCCATCGTGGACCTGGGTGACGAGCGCTGGCGCGAGGTGCTGGACCAGTTCCGGGTAACGATCCGCCAGCTCCTGTCTCGGCACGGCGGCCGGGAGGTGAACACGGCCGGCGACGCGTTCTTCGCGGTGTTCGGACGGCCGCAACATGCCGTTTCCTGCGCGGCTGAGATGCGCGACGCCGTCGGCGCGCTTGGGCTCCGGGTGCGGACCGGCCTGCACGTGGGCGACGTGGAGATGCGCGGGGAGCAGGTGACGGGCCTGGCGGTGCATGCGGCGGCTCGGATCATGGGCCAGGCGCCGCCGGGCGAGATCGTGATCTCCGAGGAGCTGGCCGCGCTCCTGCCGTCAGACACGAGCCTCCGGGACGCGGGCCGCCACGAGCTCCGCGGCGTGCCCGGTGATTGGCAGCTCTACGTCATGGCCTGAGGCTGCGACCCGTTGTGCAAGCCGCGCGCGATTGCCATCATGACGGCCGCAATGCGGACGAACAGGACTGAACGAACGTGATCTGCAGCAATTGCGGCACAGAGAACGAGGCCGGCCGCAAGTTCTGCATGGAGTGCGCGGCGCCGCTGGCGGTGGCCTGCGCCAACTGTGGCACGCCAAATCCGCCGAATGCGAAGTTCTGCGGTGAGTGCGCGGCTCCCCTGCAAGCGGAAGGGGCAGCCGCAGCCACTGCGGCAGAGACGCCATCAGGCATCGAGCCTCCGGCCGAGCGACGATTGGTCACGGTCCTGTTCGCGGATCTCGTGGACTTCACGACCTATTCCGAAGCCCGCGACCCCGAGGAAGTTCGCGACATGCTCAGCCGCTGGTACGAGCTGGCCAGCGACGTGATCGCACGGTACGGCGGGTCCGTTGAGAAGTTCATCGGCGACGCGGTCATGGCGGTGTGGGGGACACCTACCGCGCACGAAGACGACGCGGAGCGGGCAGTGCGCGCAGGGATGGAAGTGGTCGACGCGGTCAGCGCCATCGGCGAGGGGATCCAGGCGCGTGGCGGCGTCCTGACGGGCGAGGCTGCGGTACGGGCGAACACGAACCAGGGCCTGGTGGTGGGCGACATGGTCAACACCGCGGCGCGACTGCAGTCCGTGGCACCGCCCGGCAGCGTGCTCGTCGGCGACGCGACCTACCGGGCAGCATCCCGCGCCATCACGTTCGAGGAGGCGGGCGAACAGCTGCTCAAGGGAAAGACCAGCCCGGTTCCGGCGTGGCGTGCGCTCAGGGTGGTGGCGGAGCGCGGCGGGCGAAACCGCGCCGAGTTGCTGGAACCGCCATTCGTCGGCAGGCAGGACGAGCTGCGCCTGGTCAAGGATCTCTTCCACGCGACGAGCCGCGAGGGTCGGATTCGGCTGGTATCGGTCATGGGACCCGGGGGGATCGGCAAGACACGACTGGCGCGCGAGTTCTCGACCTACGCCGATGGCCTGATCGAGACCGTCTACTACCACTCCGGCCGCTGCCCGTCGTACGGTGAGGGCATCACCTTCTGGGCCCTGGGCGAGATGATCCGGGGCCGCTGCGGTCTGCTCGAGGCCGATGACGAGGCAACCACCCGGACCAAGATCGGCCAGGCCGTTGTTGAATGGGTTCCCGAAGAGGCGGAGCGCAGCTGGATCGAGGCGGCCCTGCTGACGCTGCTGGGCATCGAGTCGGGCGCATCGGCCGACGACCTGTTCGCGGCGTGGCGGACATTCTTCGAGCGGATCGCCAGTCGCGGAACCGTGGCCCTGGTATTCGAGGACTTCCACCTGGCCGACAAGGGCCTGCTGGACTTCGTCGATCACCTCCTCGAGTGGAGTCGCGGCTATCCCATCTACGTCATCACCCTGTCCCGCCCTGAGCTCCTCGACAAGCGCCCGGACTGGGGCGCTGGCAAGCGCAACTTCGTGTCGCTTGCGCTGGAGCCGCTCTCTTCCGAGGCGATGCACGAACTGCTGGCGGGCATGGTTCCCGGCTTGCCGGAGCCGATTGCGCGCCAGATCGTGGCGCGGGCCGATGGCATTCCGCTGTATGCCGTCGAGACCGTGCGGATGCTCATCGCCGACGGGAAGCTCCAGGGGGATGGCGGCAGCTACGCGGTGGTTGGCGACCTGGCACAGATCGCCGTGCCGGAGACGCTGGTCGCGCTCATCGGGGCCAGGCTCGACTCGCTGGAGCGGGAGGACCGAGCGCTGCTCCAGGATGCTGCGGTGCTGGGGCAGTCGTTCAGCGTCGCAGCATTGGCAGCTGTCTCCGGAGCCGATGAGTCGGCGGTCGAGTCGCGACTGAGCAACCTCGTCCGCCGCGAGTTCCTGACCCGAGATGCCGATCCTCGCTCGCCCGAGCATGGTCAATTCGCGTTCGTGCAGGCCCTGGTTCGGGAGGTTGCCTACAGCACGCTTGGGCGGACCGAACGGAAGACCCGGCACCTGGCGACGGCCAGGTATTTCGAGGCTATCGGCACGGACGAGCTCGCTGGTGCCCTGGCCCGCCATTACCTGGCTGCGCACGACAACGCCACTGACGAGGCCGAGGCCCAGGCCCTGGCCGCGCAGGCGCGCATTGCGCTGAAAGCTGCGGCCGAGCGAGCGGCGAACCTGGGGGCATTCGATGATGCGGTGGCCTCATTGGAGCTTGCGCTGACTGTGACGGCTCAGAGGGCCGAACAGGCGGACCTGCTGGAGCGTTCCGGCGAGGCAGCGCGGTATGCCGGCCGGTACCCGGAAGCTGCCGACATCGAACGAAGAGCGCTGGCCATCCGCCGCGAGCTGGGTGACGAGATCGGTGCAGCGCGCGCTACCGTCGAACTGGCGGAAGCCCTGGTGGAGGGCTTGAAAGAATTCGAAGCGATCGAGCTGCTCGAGGCGGCGATGGCGGAGTTCGAGGCGCTATCGCCCGATCCGGTCGTGGCCAGCCTCGGTGCGCTGCTGGCGCGAGCACTCCAATCGTCCGGTAACAGCAAGCGGGCGTACCAGGTCGCGGAAGGCGTGCTCGAGACGGCTGAGCAGCGGAACCAGCCGGCGGTCGTGACTCGCGCACTGATCGTGAAAGGCGCTGCCCTTGGGTCCATGGGCCGGAAGCGCGAGGGCATCGGGCTGGCGAAGGCCGCCGAGCAGCTCGCACGTGAGCACGGCCTGCATAACGACCTGTTGGGCGCGATCATGATCGGCGCCTTCATGGTCCTCGACCTGGACATGGTCGAAGCCTTGGAGGGCTACCGGCAGGGCCTGGCGCTGGCGACCCGACTGGGACACCGCAACCTCGCTCGGCGATTCATCAACAACGTCGGCTATACCGGATTCATGGTCGGCGAGTGGGACGAGGCACTCGCCCTCCTGGAAGCAACCCTGACCGACGATTTGGCTCCCAGTGATCGACTCCCCGTGCTCTCGAACGCGCTGGTCATCCGCGGTGCCCGCGGCGAATCAATCGACGCCGGACTGGCGGAATTGGAGTCCCTCGGCGCGCACTTTGCGGAGGACGCGCGGTGGCATGCGCCGCTGGATGATGCGATAGGCAACGCCGCACTTGCTCAGGGCCGCCTGGACGCGGCACGGGCGGCATGGCTCGAGCTCACCGAATTCGACCACGACCAGATCCCTGAATTCCGCTACCGCACGTCCCGCCCGGCGCTGTGGAGCCATGACGCGGCTGCCATGCGAGAGGATCTTGCCGCCATCGATGCCACCGGCATCCACGGCCCCATCATGGACGCCCGCCGCACCACCATCCGGGCCGGCATCGCTGCGTTGGAGGGACATGGTCCCCAGGCGACGGCCCTCTACCGGGACGCGATCCATATGTGGCGCGAGCTCGGCCAGCCGTGGGACGAGGCCTTGACCGCAATCGACGCGGCCACGGTGCTGGGGACTGCGGACGCTGAGATCCAGCGTGCGGTCGAGCGCAGCCGTGAGTTCCTGGTGAGTGTGCGGGCGACGACCTTCGTGGAGCGGCTCGACGCGGCCGCGAACAACGGCGCCGTCGCTGACCACGAGCGCACCGCGGCCGCGTCAGAGGTCCCCGAAGGGACGGCGACGACGGGAGCCTAGCCAGGTCAGTCGTCGAGCACCGAGAGATCCAGGTTCGCGAGCCGCGCTGGATCGGCCACGACGTCGAGTTCCACGATCCGCCCGCCGCGCACTGTGAACGCCAGCACGGCATACGGCGCGTCGGCGCGCATGACGACGAAGCCCGGTGCCCCGTTCACCAGCGCCGGCCGCGCGGAGGGCGCCAGGACCCGGAAGCTCAACGCCTGGCGCGCCACGGCATCGGCCCCATGGGATTCGCCGGAGTTGGTGGATTCGGGCCCGAAATCGGCACGCACCACCACCTCCGGATCCAGCACCGCCAGCAGACCCTGGAGATCGCCTTCCCTGGTCGCCGCGAAGAACGCGTCCACCACCCGGCGCTGCGTGCGGAGGTCAGCGTCGGGCTCCGCATGAGCTCCCTGGA
>DASSEC010000117.1:0-2732 GCA_035696685.1 Candidatus Limnocylindria bacterium
CGCTCGAAGGCGACCAGCTGGTCGCCGGCATCCACGACCGCCACTGACAACGGCACGCCCATCGTCGCTGCTTCCGCCAGGACGGCTGCCACGACGCCCCTGGCGGCAGCCAGGGTCAACCCGGCCGCCTGCGACGCGGTGGGACCGCGACCCGCGTCGACGAGCTGCGGCCTGTCCTCGGCGGTCATCAGTCGTTGGACCTGATGCGCTGGGCGACGACCGTCAGGACCAGGGTGCCGATGAGCAGCAGCACGGCCATCGCCACGAGCACCGGCACCTGACCCGCGAACCGCAGCTGGCCGTACAGGAAGACCGGGAACGTCGCGTCCTTGCCGGAAAGCAGGTTCGCAATGGCGATCTCGTCGAACGAGACGATGAAGCACGTCAGCCACGCCGACAGCAGCGATGGCCCCAGGAGCGGCAGCACGACTCGCCGCAGCGTGACCGGGTAGGTCGCGCCGAGGTCCATGGCCGCGTCCTCCAGCGCCGGGTCGAGCCCCACCAACCGGGCGAGCAGGATCAGCACCGCGTAGGGCAGCGCGATGACGGAATGCGCGGCTGCCACGGTGAGGATGCCGCGCGGCACGTTCAGCAGGTTGAACATCAGGAACAGGCCGACGGCCAGCACGACGTAGGGGATGAGCAGTGGCGCCGCGGCGAGCCCAACGAGCACGCGCCGCCCGCGGAACTGCAGGCGCGTGGCGGCTATCCCCACCGCGAGGCCCATGGCCGTGGCGACCGACGCGGACAGGACACCCACGATCAGGCTGTTACGCGCCGCGTTGAGCATCTGCCGGTTGTCGAGCACCGCTCCGTATCGGTCCAGCGTCAGGCCGTCGATCGGGAACGTGAGCCCGCGGTTGGTGCTGAACGAGAACAGAAACAGCAGCAGGATGGGCAGGTAGAGGAAGGCGAGCAGGACGGCGTAGATGGTGCCCAGCGGAAGGCGCGTCCGCCCCACGCCGATGGCCGGCGACACGCCGCGGGCAGCGGCGCGACCCGTCATACCAGCCTCCGGAAGTCGATGACGCGCGTGGCCAGCGCCACCAGCGCGAGCGTCGTGACCAGCATCACCACCGCCAAAGCCGATCCCAGCGGCCAGTTCCCGGCCCGTGTGAAGAAGTCCTGCACCAGCTGGCCGTACATCACGCCGTCCGGGCCGCCGACCAGGACCGGCGTCACGTATTCGCCGACGGTGGGGATGAACACCATGAACATCGTCGCCAGCACCCCGGGCAGGCTGAGCGGGACGGTGACCCGGAAGAAGCGTGTCCACGGGCCGGCACCCAGGTCCGCGGCCGCTTCCAGGTGGCTGCGGTCGATCCGCTGCAGCGCCGCGTAGATCGGCAGGGCGGCAAACGGGATCCAGACGTAGATGAGGGTCAGGATCACCGCCGCGCGCGAGTAGATCAGCAGGGTGGAGGGCTGATCCACGATCCCAAGGGTGGTGAGCAGCCAGTTGATGGCGCCGTCATGGCCCAGCAGGAGCTTCCAGGCCATGATGCGCAGTAGGAAGCTGGTGGCGAAGGGCAGCAACAGCAGGATCAGGAACGTGCCCGCGTGCTCCCGCGCCCGGAAGGCCAGGAAGTAAGCAAGCGGAAACGCCAGGATGGTGGCGGTCACCGCGACGCCGAACGCCATGGCCACCGACAGGCCGAGCTGGCGCAGGTACACCGGCGTGTCGGCGATCTGTCCGTATTGCGCCGTGCCGGGCCAGCCCGGGCCGAAGTTGATGCGTCCCGATCCCGGCTGGAGGCTGACGGCGACCACGACCACCATGGGCAGCACGAACAGGAGCCCCAGCCACAGGTATGGGGGGACGGCGAGGAATGCCGCGGCACCTCGCCGTCCGATCATCGGCGCTGGCCTCGATCAGCCCCTCAGCCCGGTACGCCTACTCGGCCTGAACGCGGCTCCACATCGCGGTCCAGGCGTCGCGCTGCTCCTGCGTCACCAGCGGGGTGAAGTTCGTCCGCTCCAGGATTGATGGGTCGTCCAGGGCGAAGGCCTGGATCAGGATCGGATCGGTCACCGCATCCATCACGTCCTGGTTGACACAGCCGTAGTAGAAGAGCGTCATCGCGTTGCTGCAGCTCAGGTCGGCGAGCTTGTCGTCCAGGAACTTGAGCGCAAGGTCGGGGCTGTCGCTCTTGGCGCTGATGCCATACATGCCCACCCACGAGTTGCGCCCCTCCTTGGGATTGGCGTACGCGACCGGCGCATCCTGGGACAGCGAGGTTGCGTAGCAGCCCTGCCACGCGTACGCGATCCAGATGTCCGGGTCCACCGGGCCGCTGTTCGGGCACAGCTCCACGTATTCGCCCGACCAGTAGAACTTGTTGAGCGGCTTCTGGGCCACCCACTCCTGCTCGATGCTGGCCAGCTGATCGTCGGTGATCGCCGTCTCGTCATAGCCGTGGACGTAGGCCGAGACAGAGACCGCTGCCGGGCCATCGTTCCACATGGAGATGTGGCCCTTGTACTGGGGATCGAACAGCACGTCCCAGCTGTCCACGCTCTTGACGTGGTCGGTGTTGTACATGATCGAGGTGAAGCCCCAATCCCATGGGACGAAGTACTGCTTGCCGTCGATCTGACCGAGCTTCTTGAAGCTGTCCGGCACCTTGTCCCAGTTCGTCAGCTTGCTGGTGTCGATCTCCTGGACCAACCCCTCGTCCACGTAGAACTTCTGCCAGCCGGTGTAGAAGTGGAAGATGTCGGCGCTGCTGTCA
>DASSEC010000118.1:0-2422 GCA_035696685.1 Candidatus Limnocylindria bacterium
TGAGGCCGAATTGCTGCAAGGCTTGCATCGCCTGCGCGTACTCCTCGGCGGACATGTCCTCGGGCGGTCCGGCGATGCTGGCGTCTGCCCAGCCGGCGGCAGGAAGCTCCTTCTGGTAGAAGGCGTAGGTGAGCGGCACGCTGCTGGCCGTGTCGTATCGCAGCATCCCCGGCAGGTCTTCGATGTTCGTGGCGTCGGGCATGCGCGGCGCGTCCACGAGGCCGGCCAGGCAATCGGCGGGGCGCAGGATGGAGACGGGCTGTCCAATGGAGGTGAGTTCGTAGTCGTACGTGAGCGTTCCTTCGGTCGCTTCACCGAAGAAGGCGGCATCGCCAGTCGTTGCCTGGTGATAGCGCATCACGCGCCCATCTTCGGCGGAGATCCACAGCTCACCGGCGGTCTTGTTCAGGCCGGCCTGCGCCAGGGCGCGCTCGTCGAAGGTGTAATGCGCGGTCTGCACGCCGTTCAAGGCCTCGTCGCCCGCGTGCTCCGCACCGAATAGGCTGGGCAGCTGCGCGGCGGGCTCCAACTGGTCGATCTTGGACGCCGATGAGTCCAGGGTTTGCGCCTGGCAGGCGTCCTCGCCCGACTTGCTGTAGGCGACGCCTTCCATTTCCTGCATCAACAGCGCGGGCTCTGGCGGATCGCCGGATGCATCGATGCTCAACTGGCGTGCCAGCGGTTCGCGGTTGGCGGAGTAGGTGTACGTGCTTGACCACTGAAGGGGCTGTCCGTCCTGCTTGCCATCGAAAGTGATCGTAAGCACCGACTCGTAGGACGCGGCGTCCGTCAGACCGACGCGCATGTCGGCAATGTCCAGGTCGCCCGGGCCGAGGTCCAGCTGCTCTTCCATGGCCACGGAAGGCGAGCCGGAGGCGGCAGGGTTCGCGGCGGCGGGTTGACCCGTTCGCGATGGCTGGCATCCGAACGAGAATGCCAGCAGGATCAGCACGAGCCCGAGGGGACGAAGGGGCAGATCAACTTGCGTCATGGCAGCACCGTGAGGTAGACGTACGTCTGGCCGGTGAACGTGCCCGAATCATCATGCAGGACGTGCGGCAGGTTGAAGAAGAAGCTGCGTTGACCGGTGCTCACATCCGCATGGAAGGAAAGCGGCTCGATCGTTCCGCTTCCGGTGCGGGCCTTGCCCGTGCAGCCTTCGCTTCCGGAGGAGGTGTAGGGCCCGAAATCGACCGTCACATCGAGGAAGCCATTTGGCGACACGCTGCCTGCGAACTGCGCCGAGGAGGCGCTCACCGTGTCCATGCCGCCGCAGGCTGCGGCGGCACGAATGACGCGATTGGGCATCGTGGCGTTGACCACGAATCGGCCAGCCTGGTCCGGCGCCAATCCCACATCCGCAAGCACGAACGAGGCATAGTGCGTCACGTCCTGGCCCGTGATATTCCAGGCGCCGGATAGTGTCACCTTGAATCGGCATTCCACCTTGACGGCCGTCTGTGCAGTGGGCGTGGTGGCGAGGGCAGTCAGGTCGTCGTCGGCGCCGCCGGTGCCCGGGGTGACCGCGCCCGGGTTCAGGAAGCCCGGAGAGCGGAAGCTGATGCTGGTCTGTCCCGGCTGATGTGCTGTCACGGTGAACCAGGCGCCGAGGCGCACCGGGCCGTTTCCTCCTGCGGCGAGCTGCAACCGCGTGGCGCGGGCGGTAGTCGGACTTACGTCGGCGATCGATGGGCTGCCGGAGGCCGCCGTGAGGCGCGCCCTCGGCACGTCTGACGGCCCGCCAGTGGTCGTGCGCCCGTTGCGCGTGCGCGTCACCTGCCGGGCGAGGCGCACAGCCACCTGCGCGGATTGGCCCGGGCAGAGCGTGACCTGAGTTGGTGCGGGAATGACGGTGTAGGTGGAGGTGACGTTGACGCCCTTGGTGGGCGCGGTCGCGGAGGCGGGATGCGCCTGCCCGGTGCCCAGGGCGGCGACGAAGACAGCCAGGAGCGCGGGATGAATGCGCCTGCGGATGGATCGACGTCTCTCGTCCATGAGTACGCTCCCTCTGAATTGTGAATGCCGAGAGTGACTGGCGGCGCTGGGCGGCCCGCTCGTCACAAAAGAAAACACCCGGGCAGACGAGTAGTCGCGAGCTCCGCGCCTATGCTTTGCCGAGTGCCCTTCTGAGCGCCTTGCGGAAGTAGATCCCATTCGGCGGGCTGCCCCCCGGGGTCTGGAACTCGACGTATCTGATCCTGGGATAGATCGCCCGGTTCCCGGTCATCTTCAGGTTGGTGCACAGGAATAGCGAGTCGCACCCGCGGCGAACGGCTTCGTGCCCGGCGAATTGGAACAGGGCGCGCCCGACGCCGGTGCCTTGGTGCTGCGGGTGCATTGCGACTGTGTCGGAGACGGGCGCGACGAAATACCGAGTGGGGGCGGTGTCAGTCAGCGCACGGAAAACGCGGAGCGCTGGGTC
>DASSEC010000119.1:0-7560 GCA_035696685.1 Candidatus Limnocylindria bacterium
GATGCCGGAAGTGGCTGGCCATCTCGGGAGCGAGATGCGGTCCGGGTCCGTTGGCGTGGAAGTGGACCATCCCCACGTCGGTGAGCTCATCCGCCCGTGCGACGAGGGCATCGAGCAACGTGGCGGGCACCGCCGAACCACCGTGCAGGAACACCTGGTCGTTGGAGCGAATGCCCGCGACCGCTTCGTGAGCTTCAACGATTCGCATCGGCTCAGAGTCTAGGGCGGCGGGAAATCGCGCCGGACGGGCTGGATGTCACGGCCCGACGGGACGGTTAGCCCTAGCGAGCACGTGCGAGCGGCGGGAGGCTGAACACGGGCTGACAAGCACGAAGGAGGTGGGCAGCAATGCTCAACCTGTTGGGATGGGAAGTCGGGATGAACTGGGGTGAGGCGCTGGTGCTGGTTGCCGGCGCGCTGGTCATCGCCGCCATCTTGCAGGTCATTGGCCGGGCTGGCTTTGGCACCGAGTGGATCTTCACCGGCGTCGCCGCCCTGGTTGGTGGCTGGCTCGGCAGCGAGGCCTTTGGATCAGTGAGCACCTGGGGCCCGGTCATGCAGGGGTTGTACCTCGTGCCGGCGCTGATTGGTGCGCTCATCCTCGGCCTGGTGGTTGATGCGTTCCTGCGCTACGGAACCGGTGGAACATACCTGGCGCCAAGCCCGGTCTGACACCGGCACCCGGTTCAATCGACGGCGGCCGCCGCGAGGCGGCCGCCGATCGTTGTGTGCCATCGGCCCCGGCGGGTGATGACCAACGGCCCTCGCTCCGCGAACCCGTCGGACTGACGATGCCGCCAACGAGGAGGTCTTCCCGGATGAATGTGACGGCCCTGGAAGTGCGACCAGTCGGGATCCAGCCGATCCCGGTCGGCGACGCCATGTGGGTCACGATCCGGCCGATCGAGTCGAGTGACTGGGAGGGCCTCTTCGACTTCTACCGCGGGCTATCCGCGCAGGCTCGCTACACGCGTTTCCTGGGCATGTCGCCGGGGATCGACGATCGCGCCGCGCACCACTTCGCCACGGCCCGCCAGCGGGGCGCGGATGGCTTCGTCGCGATCCTGCGCGAGGCCGGCCCGGGCGACGGCCGCGTGGTCGGTCACCTGTGCATGGAGCCCATGCCGAGCGGCGCGGAGGAAATTGCCGTGGCGGTGGCCGGCGACATGCGCCGGCTCGGCGTAGGGACGAACCTGATGGCCGCCGCCATGCGAGCCGCGCGCGACCGCAACGTGCCGAAGCTGACAGCCAGCATGTTCGCCGGCAACGAGCCGATGCGCCACCTCTTCCTGGGGGCCGGCGGGCGGCTCATGCGGCAGTGGATGGACGCGGGGGTGGCGTCCATGGAGCTCGACCCGGAGGGATTGGAGACACACGGAGGCAAGGCCCAATGAGAATCGTGGTCGGGCATGACGGCTCACCGTCGTCGGCTATCACGGAGGACTTCATCTGCGGCACGACCTGGCCGGCAGAGAGCGAGTTCCTGTTCCTGTGCGCCTGCGGGCACGACACGCGCGGCGTGCTGAACATGCTGTACAGCCAGGCCGAGCCACTGCGACGCCTCGGTCACCGCGTCGAGGTACGTGCGGAAGAGGGCTCGCCCGCGCAGGTGCTGAGCCAGGCCGCCACCGAGTTCGCCGCCGACTTGATCGTCGTGGGCAGCCGTGGCCGCGGCCCAGCTGCCAGCGCGCTGCTGGGCTCGGTGTCCGCCGGCCTGGTCGACCACGCGCCCTGCCCGGTCCTGGTGGTGCGCGAGTCCCAGGTCTCACGGATCCTGGTCGCGACCGACGGCTCAGCCAGCGCGCGAGCGATCCCGAACATCCTGGATGGCTGGCGTGCGTTCCGCGGGCTGCCCATCGACGTCCTGAGCGTTGCGTCGGCGCCAGCGTCCGACACCGAGCTCATGATCACGCCGTGGGCGGCGCCTGCGCCGGAGCCGGCCCCCGTGGTGTCCGAGCCGACCCAACGGCACCTCGAGTTCGTCGAGGACATGATGGAGCGCCTCGAGAGCAGCGGCCGGGAGGCCAGGCCCTTCGTCCGGGTGGGCGACGCGGCTGACCAGATCGTGGCCGGTGCACGAGAGCTCGGCTGCGACCTGATCATCACCGGCTCACGCGGCCTGGGCGACATGAAGCGACTGCTGAGCGGAAGCGTCGCGCACGACGTGCTGCTCCACTCGCACTGCTCTGTGTTGGTCATGCGCGGCCACGCGCCGGCGATGGCCAAGCGCCGAGTGGCCGTCCCGGTGGCGACGCCGGCGATGGCCTAGCGCGGGCCGCCCGGCGCCGCCTGCCCGTCCGGCTGGCTTGCCGCCAGGTCGCGCAGCCGGGCGATGCGCGCCGGCTCGTGCTCCACGAGCCACGCGTCGGCCGCCAGGCCGGCAGCGGCCTTCGCGAAATGCGGGCGCGCTTCCGCTTCACGGCCAAGGCCCAGCAGGCACTCGCCCAGCTCCTCGTCAACGTAGGGATCGTCCACGCCGAGGGCGGCGTAGTCGTCGGCAAGCTGGCGTTGGGCCTGCAGCGCCTCGTCCGTCCGCCCCAGCGCTCGCAACGCGCGAGCCACCGCCCACTGCGCGACCCCTGTCTCGCGTGGCTCGCCGCGGGCGCGCCGCTCGGCCAGCGCCAGCTCGAAGAGGCGCAGCGCCTCCTCGTGGTTGCCGGCCTCGAAGCGAGTCCAGCCGAGATTGTTGTGGAGACTGGCCAGCCACTGCCGCGCGCGGGGATCGCTGGCCGCCTCCGCCATGGCGATCGCCCGTTCGTTGAGCGCGACCTGCTCGGCAGGGGGCGCCACGATGGCGAGCATGTGCAGGGCATCGACGGCCAGGTGTTCGCGGTCCCCAGCCTCCGCGATGGCCAGCGCGCGCTCGAATTGTGGCCGCGCCGCGTTGGGGTCGCCACTGGAATTCAGGACGCGACCGCGCTCCAGCGCGATCCGTGCCTCCAGCTCGGCATCGTCCTCCGCAAGGGCGTCCAGGATGTCAAGAGCCTCCGGACCTCGACCTTGCAGGGCGAGCGCTCGGGCAAGCTGCGTGAGAAGGATCGCGCGATCATGGGCCGACGCGGCGGACTCGGCCGCATCGCGGAAGCGGGCCTCGCTGCCCGCAGGGTCGTCCCAGTCCCACAGCCCGTCGATCTGCTGCTGCACGGCCCGCCGCCCTCCCTCTGCTAGACTCGCGCGCCGATGAGAGTCCTCTTCGACGCGTTCACGCCCATCGCCTTCCGCGACCTGTTCACCATGATGTGGGCCGGAGCGCTCCTGATCGTCATCGGTGCCATCTTCGTCTATACCGCCGCCCAGCGTCGTTATCGCCGATATCCGGCGATCCTGGCGCTGCACGAGTGGGTGTTCTGGTCAATCGTGGTGACCTGGGGCCTGGTGCCCCTCCTGGTGGTGATCCACGTGCCGCTGCTGCTCATCCTCCTGGTGGTGCTGCCGGGCATGGCCATCGCGGCGTGGGCCACGTTCTTCAAGTTCCCCTCGGAGATCGCTGCCATGAACAACGAGATCCGCCGGCAGCGGTTCGTCCCCCCACCCCGCCGCGTCGAGCGGGAACGAGCTCGCCCCACCCCCGCCGGACGTCGCCGCCGGCACCGCTGACCCCGGCCCCCGGCCGTTCGGCATCGAACATGACCAGCGGATTCGGGCCGGGCCGGCGTCAGTTGACGGTGGTGGATCCGCCCGGCGCGGACATCACCCGTGGCAGCGTCGCGGGTTCGGCTGATCCGTTGAACGTCAGCTCACCATCCGACGTGGCATCAATCGTCACGGTCGACCCGGCAGCGATGTCTCCGGCGAGGATGCGCTTCGCCAACGGGTTCTCGATGCTGCGCTGGATGGCGCGGCGCAGCGGCCGGGCGCCGAAGGCCGGGTCGTAGCCCTGTCGCGCCACCAGGGCACGGGCAGCATCGGTGACGATCAGGGAGACGCGCGACTCTTCCAGCCGCCGCGCGACGCCCGCCAGCAGCAGGCCCACGATCGACGAGAGCTGCTCCTGGGAGAGTGGCTTGAAGACGATGATCTCGTCGACCCGGTTGAGGAACTCCGGCCGGAAGTGGTCGCGCAGCTGGGAGCGAACGGACTCGGCCGCGAGCTCGAACGCATCGGCTCCGTTGGTGCTCGCTTCGAGCAACGTCCCCGATCCGACGTTGCTGGTCATGATGATCACGGTGTTCTTGAAGTCCACCGTGCGACCCTGCGAGTCGGTCAGCCGCCCGTCGTCGAGGAGCTGCAGGAGGACGTTGAACACGTCCGGGTGCGCCTTCTCGATCTCGTCGAACAGGACGACCTGGTACGGCCGGCGGCGAACCGCCTCGGTGAGCTGTCCGCCCTCCTCGTAGCCGACGTAGCCCGGCGGGGCCCCCACCAGCCGCGACACCGCGAACTTCTCCATGTACTCGCTCATGTCGATGCGGACCAGCGCGTTCTCGTCGTCGAACAGGAACTCGGCGAGCGCGCGGGCGAGCTCGGTCTTCCCGACGCCGGTGGGGCCGAGGAAGATGAATGAGCCGATCGGCCGCTTGGGATCCTTCAGGCCCGCCCGGGCGCGGCGGATGGCGTCGCTGACCGCCTGCACCGCCTCGTCCTGGCCGATGAGCCGATCGTGCAGCCGGTCCTCCATCTTGAGCAGCTTCTCGGTCTCGCCCTCCATCAGCCGGGCGACCGGGATGCCGGTCCAGCGGGCGACCACGGCCGCGATGTCGTCGGCGTCGACCTCTTCCTTGAGCAGCAGCGAGCCCGATGCCTTCAGGCCTTTGAGCCGCTCCTCCAGCTCGGCCAGCTTCTGCTCCAGCTCGCGGGCGCGGCCGTACTGCAGCTCGCTGGCGCGCTGGTAGTCCTGCGCGCGCGTGGCAGCCTCGATCTCCGGTCCCAGGCGTTCCTGCTCCTCGCGCGTGGCGCGGATCTCGGCCACGACTTCCTTCTCGCGCTCCCACTGCGCCTTCATCGCGTCGCCTCGCTCGCGCAGGTCGGCCAGCTCATGCTCCAGCGCCTCGAGGCGGGTCTTGGAGGCGGCGTCCTTCTCCTTGCGGAGCGCCTCGCGCTCGATCTCCAGCTGCATCCGCCGTCGCTCGATCTCGTCGAGCTCCACCGGCATGGAGTCCATCTCCATCCGCAGCCTGCTGGCCGCCTCGTCCACCAGGTCGATGGCCTTGTCCGGCAGGAAGCGCTCGGTGATGTAGCGGTTGGACAGCACCGCGGCGGCCACCAGCGCGCCGTCCGTGATCCGGACGCCGTGGTGGACCTCGTACCGCTCGCGCAGGCCGCGCAGGATGGAGATCGTGTCCTCCACGTCCGGCTGGTCGACGACCACCGGCTGGAAGCGCCGCTCGAGTGCGGCGTCCTTCTCGATGTGCTTGCGGTACTCGTCCAGCGTGGTGGCGCCGATGCAGTGCAGCTCCCCGCGCGCCAACATGGGCTTCAGCAGGTTCGATGCGTCCATGGCGCCCTCGGCGGCACCTGCGCCCACGACCGTGTGCAGCTCGTCGATGAACAGGATGATCTGGCCCGCGGAGTCGGTGATCTCCTTGAGCACCGCCTTGAGGCGTTCCTCGAACTCGCCGCGGTACTTCGCGCCGGCCACCAGCGACCCAAGGTCGAGGGCGACGACCCGCTTCTCGCGCAGGCCCTCCGGCACGTCGCCGCGCACGATGCGCTGGGCGAGCCCCTCCACGATGGCTGTCTTGCCGACGCCAGGCTCACCGATGAGCACCGGGTTGTTTTTGGTGCGGCGGCTGAGCACCTGGATGACGCGCCGGATCTCCTCATCGCGGCCGATGACCGGGTCCAGCTGTCCGCGGCGGGCCGCTTCGGTCAGGTCGCGGCCGTACTTCTCCAGGGCCTGGTAGGTGGCTTCGGGATTCTCGTTCGTCACGCGCTGGCTTCCTCGAATGCTGGTCAGCGCCGCCATCAGCGCCGCGCCGTCGAGCCCGCGATCGGTCAGCAGGCGCCGTGCCTCGCTGCCGGTCGCGTCCTCAATGATGGCGAGCAGCAGGTGCTCCGTCGAGACGTACTCGTCGTGCATGCGCTCAGCAACGGCGTGCGCCTCGGTCAGGACCCGGCGCGCCTCGTTGGAGAGGCTCAACTGGGTCTGGCCGGAGACGTGCGGCAGGCGTCCCAGCGCCTCGCGCGCGCTGCCCGCCAGCGCGGGGACGTCGATGCCGGCTCGGTCGAGCGCGGCCGGCACCACGCCATCGGGCTGGTCGACCAGCGAGAGGAGGAGGTGCGTGGCCGTGAGCTCGGGATGGCCCTCGCCCTCGGCCATCTGCTGTGCGGCCAGGATCGCTTCCTGCGCCTTGGTGGTGAATCGCTCGGTGCGCATCAGTGCACCTTGGTCTCTTGACGGGGATTCGCCTGGGCATGCCGGCCCAGCAGCGTGCCGATCTCCTCGCGCGACATCTCGTCGAGCTCCGGCAGCACGACCCGCGTCCGCACGATCAGGTCGCCCCTTCCGCCGCCTCGCTTCGGCAGGCCGCGGCCGCGGATGTGGATCTCCTGGCCGTTCTGCGTGTTGGCACGGATCCGGAGCTTTGCCGATCCAGTGGGCGTTGGAACCGGAACCTCGGCGCCGAGCAGCGCCTCCGCCAGGGTCAGCGGCAGCTCTGTCAGCAGGTCGGCGCCGCGCCGTTCGAAGCGGGGATCGGGCTTGACGCGCACGGTGATGACGAGGTCGCCGGCCGTGCCAGCCTTGTCCCCTCGCAGGCCACCGCCGCGCAGCTTGATCTTCTGCCCGTCCTTCACGCCGGCCGGGATCTTGACCTGCAGCCGCCGACCGTCGACGTCGACCATGCGCTCGCCTCCGCGCGCCACCTCGTCCAGCGTCACCTCCGCCACCGCCGTGGCGGTCGGCTGCGGGATCGCCGCCCGGCGCGTGCCGCCCAGGTTGCCGAAGTCGAAGACCTGCTCGAACCCACCGGTGGCGTCACGCGACGAGGCGCCGCCACCCATCGGTCCAGCGCTGACGCCGCCGCCGCCACCGAAGAACGACTGGAAGAACTCGCTGAAGCCGCCGAGGTCCTCCGGGCTGACGCGCCGATACTCCCAGCGCGTGCCGCCGGGGGCGCCGCCGAACCCGGCCCAGTCGGTGGCCCCGCCGCCGAATCCGGCCTGCTCGTAGGCCTGCCAGTTCGCGCCCAGCTCGTCGTAGCGCTTCCGCTTCTCCGGATCGGACAGGACGGCATGCGCCTCGTTCGCTTCCTTGAAGCGACGCTCGGCGTCCTTGTCATCGGGGTTGCGGTCCGGATGGAGCTCACGCGCCAGGCGGCGATAGGCCTTCTTGACGTCGGCCTGCGTCGCCGCCTTGGGCACGCCCAGGACCTGGTAGTAGTCCTTGTATTCCATCTTGACCGATGACCCCGACCGTGCCGGGGCTAGGCGATCCCGGCCGGCGGCTGCTCCACCTTGGGCTGTGGCGTGGCCGCGACGGGTGCCTCTTCCTCCGGCTTACGCGTGCGGCGGCGCGGAGCGGCCACTCGCTTCTGGCGAGCAGCGCGCTCGGCCTTGATCCGGCCGGCGGGCCGGGCCTCGGCGATCAGCGCCTCGGCCAGCACCTGGTCCATGGTCTCG